>DVHU01000094.1 GCA_018711815.1 Candidatus Egerieimonas intestinavium | reverse complement strand
GTAAGCCCCTTCAGGGGCGGCTGTGGATGTGGTGCAGTTGGCAGACTTTCAGTGCGCCTTCCGGGCGCAAGCAGGTAATAGCCCCTTATAGGGGCAGAACAAGCCACCGGCTAAGCCGGTGGTCTTGACTGCGTGCCGCCGGGTGCATAATAAAAAGCAGGTATGCTGGTTGAGGATCCGGCCTGAAGGGGATAAAAAGCAGGTATGCTGATTGGGTTCCGGCCTGAAGGGGAGGGGGAGTAGGTATGCTGGTTGTGTTCCGGTCTGGAAGGGGATAGAAAGCAGGTATGCGTTTGTGTTCCGCCTGCGCTCACCTGGAGCCTGTAGTCTCCAGGCTGTGCTCGGCAAAGTCACACAAACGTCATACCTGCTTTTTGCACCTTTCGGCGGAACACAGAAGTATACTGCTGCCTTCCGGGCTGTCAGCTGCACCCTGTGCTGCCTGCGCTTTCGAGCGCTCAAGGGAAAGCCCCCTTCCAGCGCCCATCCTATTGCCCGCCAGCAAAAGCACTTCGGAAAAAGAAAAGCCTCCCGGCCTTCGCCCTACTGTCCGCCTGCAAAAGCACTTCGGAAAAAAGAAAAACCTCCCGGCCTTTATCCTACTGTCCGCCCGCAAAAGTGCAGCGAAGGAAAGGAAATCCCTCCGGCTTTCGCCCTACTGTCCGCCAGCAAAAGCGCAGCGAAAAAAAGAAAAGCCTCCCGGCCTTTGTCCTACTTCCTGCCTGAAAAGCACTTCGGAAAAAAGAAAAGCCTCCCGGCCTTCGTCCTACTGCCCGCCCGCAAAAGCACTTCGGAAAAAGAAAAGCCTCCCAGTGTCCGTCCTGCTTCCTACCTGCGGAAGTGCAGCGAAGGAAAGGAAATCCCTCCGGCTTTCGCCCTACTGTCCGCCAGCAAAAGCGCAGCGAAAAAAAGAAAAGCCTCCCGGCCTTCGTCCTACTTCCCGCCAGCAAAAGCACTTCGGAAAAAGAAAAGCCTCCCGGCCTTTGTCCTACTTCCTGCCTGAAAAAGCACTTCGGAAAAAGAAAAGCCTCCCGGCCTTTATCCTACTAATCGCCTGCAAAAACGTAAAAAGAAAACAGGTACGCGATTTGTGCGACTTTGCCGAGCCGAGCCTGGAGACCATAGGCTCCAGGCGGCGCAGGCGGAGCACAAACGCGTATCTGTTTTCATAGTTAGGTTCCTTTGCGTCTGTAGCACAAACGCGTATCTGTTTTCGTGATTAGGTTCCTTTGCGTCTGTAGCACAAACGCGGTGCCTGTTTTCTTGATTAAGTTCCTTTGCAGCCCCTACAACCGATCAATAATATGGCTGGCCTCCAGGGCGCTGTCTGCCACCGGCAGCCAGTTGGGGGACAGGGACAGCATGCAGGCCTCAGAGGGCGTCTGATCTGGGTACTGCAGAAAATCCATTACCATCTGGTAGATGACCTTCATGTTGGGATCGCGGCTGTACAAGTCTTCTTTAGCTTTAGCAATGAGTCGGTTTTGTTCTATTTTTCCACTTCTCAGCAGTGGGAGCACGGTGTTTCGGAATTTTATAGTCAAATCATGGTCCCAGGCAGCAAGAAAAGCACATTTGCAGAGACCCTTGGTAAAAAGGTGGCTGCCTTCCAGTAAGGCATAGAGCTGCTCGAAACGGTCGAAATGCTGAGGGGAAAGAAAAACATGATGCGCTGTCAGAGCGGGTATACATTTAACTTTCCAATCCATGAACTTACCCCTTTCTATGTAGTATAGCACCGACAATGGTACTGTAATAATTATAAATGGAAAAAAGAGGAATTTCAACAAAGACCTGCAAAAAGAGGGGGAGAGACAAAAATAAAAATTCCTAAGCCTAAAAAAATAACTCCTCAAAGGCTTGAAAAAACTGTTGACATGAAATGGGTTATGTGGTACAGTAAAAAATGCACTATTATGGCAAGATATGCCTGTTTCTCTATGCCCTTTTTTGGGGAGCAGGAGGCGGCATGAGTTATAATAAATTAAAATACACAAGGGGTGAAACGTCTATGGAGAAAAACAGAATACGTCCGATTGCTGCGGGAAAAAGTATGCGGATGAGTTACCAGAGACAAAAAGAAGTTTTGGAAATGCCCAATCTGATTGAGGTGCAGAAGGATTCCTATAACTGGTTCCTGGACGAGGGGCTGAAGGAAGTCTTCGACGATATTTCCCCAATCACCGATTACAGCGGCAAGCTGAGTCTGGAATTCGTGGATTTTACGTTGTGTGAAAAGGATGTAAAATACTCCATCGAGGAGTGCAAGGAGCGTGACGCCACCTATGCGGCTCCCCTGAAGGTAAAAGTTAGGCTGCACAACAGAGAAAATGACGAGATCAATGAGCATGAAATCTTCATGGGTGACCTGCCGCTGATGACCGCCACCGGAACCTTTGTGATCAACGGTGCTGAGCGAGTTATCGTCAGCCAGCTGGTTCGTTCTCCGGGCATTTACTACGGCATTGCTCACGATAAGCTGGGTAAAAAGCTGTACTCCTGCACCGTAATTCCCAACCGCGGTGCCTGGCTTGAGTACGAGACAGACTCCAATGACGTTTTCTATGTGCGTGTTGACCGGACCAGAAAGGTACCCATCACTGTGCTGATCCGTGCCCTGGGCTTTGGAACCAACGCGGAGATCATTGATCTCTTCGGCGAGGAGCCTAAGATTCTGGCCAGCTTCACCAAGGACCCCTCTGAGAGCTATCAGGAAGGTCTTCTTGAGCTGTATAAAAAAATCCGTCCCGGCGAGCCTCTGGCAGTGGAGAGCGCCGAGAGCCTGATCATGAGCATGTTCTTTGACCCCAGGAGATACGATCTGGCTAAGGTGGGACGGTACAAATTTAATAAGAAGCTGCTGCTGCGCAACCGCATCAGCGGCCAGGTGCTGGCCGAGGACGTGGTGGACACCACCACCGGTGAGATTCTGGCAACCGCAGGCACAGAAGTCACCAAGGAGCTGGCTGACGATATCCAGAATGCTGCTGTTTCCTATGTGTGGATCCAGGGCGAGGAGCGCAATATCAAGGTGCTCTCCAGCATGATGGTAGAGATAACGAATTTCGTGGAGCTGACCCCGGAGGAGAAGAAGGAGCTGGGCGTTACCGAGTTGGTATACTATCCGGTTCTGGAGCAGATCCTGCAGGAAAATCAGACCCCCGAGGAGATCAAGGAAGCCATTCACCGGGACATCCATGACCTGATTCCCAAGCATATCACCAAGGAGGATATCCTGGCTTCCATCAACTATAATATGCACCTGGAGTACGGTCTGGGAAATGACGACGATATCGACCATCTGGGCAACCGTCGTATCCGTGCCGTGGGTGAGCTGCTGCAGAATCAGTACCGCATCGGTCTGTCCAGACTGGAGCGCGTGGTTCGCGAGCGTATGACTACCCAGGATCTGGAGGGTATTTCTCCCCAGTCCCTGATCAATATTAAGCCGGTGACGGCGGCGGTGAAGGAGTTCTTCGGATCCTCCCAGCTGTCTCAGTTCATGGATCAGAACAACCCCTTGGGTGAGCTGACCCACAAGCGCCGTCTGTCCGCCCTGGGCCCGGGCGGTCTCTCCAGAGACCGTGCAGGTTTCGAGGTGCGTGACGTACACTATTCCCATTACGGCCGTATGTGCCCCATTGAGACCCCCGAGGGTCCCAACATCGGACTGATCAACTCCCTGGCCTCCTACGCCAGAATTAATCAGTACGGATTTGTGGAGGCGCCCTACCGTAAGATTGATAAATCCGACCCGGCCAATCCCCGGGTAACCGACGAGGTGGTTTACATGACTGCCGACGAGGAGGATAACTACCATGTGGCCCAGGCTAACGAGCCTCTGGATGCGGATGGACATTTTGTTCACAAGAATGTATCCGGACGTTACCGGGAGGAGACTCAGGAGTACGAGCGTCAGATGTTTGATTACATGGACGTGTCCCCGAAGATGGTGTTCTCCGTGGCTACAGCCCTGATTCCTTTCCTGCAGAACGACGACGCCAACCGTGCGCTGATGGGATCCAACATGCAGCGTCAGGCCGTGCCTCTTCTGACCACCGAGGCCCCCGTGGTGGGAACCGGTATCGAGGCAAAGGCAGCTGTGGACTCCGGAGTCTGCGTGGTGGCCAAGAAGGCGGGTACCATTCTGCGTTCCACCTCCAAGGAGATCGTGATTCAGAACGATGACGGAACCAAGGATACCTACCATCTGACTAAGTTCATGCGAAGCAACCAGAGCAACTGCTACAATCAGAGACCCATCGTTTACAAGGGCGACCATGTGGAAATGGGCGAGGTGATCGCTGACGGTCCCTCCACCTCCATGGGAGAGCTGGCTCTGGGCAAGAACCCCCTGATCGGATTTATGACCTGGGAGGGCTACAACTATGAGGACGCCGTTCTCTTGAGCGAGCGTCTGGTGCAGGACGATGTCTACACATCTGTTCATATAGAAGAGTACGAGGCGGAGGCCCGTGACACCAAGCTGGGACCCGAGGAGATCACCAAGGACGTTCCCGGCGTGGGCGACGACGCCCTGAAGGATCTGGACGAGCGGGGAATCATCCGCATCGGCGCCGAGGTTCGCGCCGGCGATATCCTGGTGGGCAAGGTTACCCCCAAGGGAGAGACCGAGCTGACCGCTGAGGAGCGGCTGCTGAGAGCCATCTTCGGCGAGAAAGCCAGAGAGGTCCGCGACACCTCCCTGAAGGTGCCCCACGGCGAGTACGGTATCGTTGTGGACGCCAAGGTATTTACCAGAGAGAACGGGGATGAGCTGTCTCCCGGAGTGAACGAGGCGGTGCGCATCTATATTGCCCAGAAGAGAAAGATCTCCGTGGGTGATAAGATGGCAGGACGTCACGGAAATAAGGGTGTTGTTTCCCGGGTGCTTCCTGTGGAGGATATGCCCTTCCTGCCCAATGGCCGTCCTCTGGACATTGTGCTGAATCCCCTGGGCGTGCCTTCCCGAATGAACATCGGACAGGTGCTGGAGATTCACCTGAGCCTGGCTGCCAAGGCCCTGGGCTTCAATATCGCTACGCCGGTATTTGACGGCGCCAACGAGATTGATATTCAGGACACCCTGGAGCTGGCAAATGATTATGTAAACCTGAGCTGGGAGGAGTTCTCCGCAAAGCATAAGGAAGAGCTTCGCCCGGAGGTATATGAGTATCTGGGAGACCATCTGGAGCACAGAGAGCTCTGGAAGGGCGTTCCCCTGTCCGCGGACGGCAAGGTGCGTCTGCGGGACGGCCGTACCGGCGAGTATTTTGACAGCCCGGTAACCATCGGCCACATGCACTATCTGAAGCTGCACCACCTGGTAGACGACAAGATCCATGCCCGTTCTACCGGCCCGTACTCTCTGGTAACCCAGCAGCCTCTGGGCGGCAAGGCCCAGTTCGGCGGCCAGCGTTTCGGAGAGATGGAGGTTTGGGCCCTGGAGGCCTACGGCGCATCTTATACCCTGCAGGAGATCCTGACGGTGAAATCCGACGATGTGATCGGCCGTGTGAAAACCTACGAGGCCATCATCAAGGGAGACAATATCCCTGAGCCGGGTATTCCCGAGTCCTTCAAGGTGCTCTTAAAGGAGCTGCAGTCCCTGGGTCTGGATGTGAAGGTGCTGCGCGACGACAACACAGAAGTAGAGATTATGGAAAATATCGACTACGGTGAGACGGACCTGCGTTCCATTATCGAGGGAGACCGTTTCTCACGCCGGGATGATGAATCCTACGGTGACTACGGCTTCTCCAAACAGGAGTTTGAGGGAGAAGAGCTGGTAGATGTGGAGGAATCAGCAGAGGCAGAGGGTTCTTTCTTTGACACGGAAGAGACGGATGAGTAGGAGGTAACCAAATGGCAGAAACAATGAAACAGGAAACGTATCAGCCCATGACCTTTGATGCGATCAAAATCGGCCTGGCGTCTCCGGAGAAGATTCGGGAGTGGTCCCACGGTGAAGTAAAGAAACCGGAGACCATCAACTACCGTACTTTGAAGCCGGAAAAGGACGGTCTGTTCTGCGAGCGTATCTTCGGACCCAGCAAGGACTGGGAGTGTCACTGCGGTAAATATAAGAAAATCCGCTATAAAGGCGTAATCTGCGACCGCTGCGGCGTGGAGGTTACCAAGGCCAGCGTCCGCCGGGAGCGTATGGGACACATTGAGCTGGCAGCTCCCGTATCCCATATCTGGTATTTCAAGGGGATTCCGTCCCGGATGGGACTGATCCTGGACCTGTCTCCCAGAACACTGGAGAAGGTACTGTATTTTGCAAATTATATCGTTCTGGATGCCGGAACCTCCGGCCTCCAGAAGAAGCAGGTGCTGACCGAGAAGGAGTACCAGGACGCCAGAGAGCAGTATGGCAACACCTTCCGGGTAGGCATGGGCGCGGAGTCCATTAAGGCTCTGCTGACGGAGATCGACCTGGAGAAGGAGGCCGCCGAGTTAAAGGCGGGTCTCAAGGACGCATCCGGCCAGAAGCGGGCCAGAATCATCAAGCGTCTGGAGGTTGTGGAGGCTTTCCGCGAGTCCGGCAACCGGCCTGAGTGGATGATCATGGATGTGATCCCGGTAATTCCTCCGGATCTGCGTCCCATGGTACAGCTGGACGGCGGCCGTTTTGCCACCTCCGACTTAAATGACCTGTACCGCCGTATTATCAATAGAAATAACCGTCTGAAACGTCTGCTGGAGCTGGGGGCTCCGGACATCATTGTCCGCAACGAGAAGCGTATGCTGCAGGAGGCGGTGGACGCCCTTATTGACAACGGACGCCGGGGCCGCCCCGTTACCGGACCTGGAAACCGGGCGCTGAAATCCCTGTCTGACATGCTGAAGGGTAAATCCGGCCGTTTCCGTCAGAACCTGCTGGGTAAGCGAGTGGACTACTCCGGACGTTCCGTAATCGTGGTGGGTCCTGAGCTGAAGATCTATCAGTGCGGTTTGCCCAAGGAGATGGCCATTGAGCTGTTTAAGCCCTTCGTGATGAAGGAGCTGGTGGCCAACGGAACCGCTCACAACATCAAGAACGCTAAGAAAATGGTGGAGAAGCTGCAGCCCGAGGTGTGGGATGTGCTGGAGGATGTGATTAAGGAGCATCCGGTTATGCTGAACCGCGCCCCCACCCTGCATCGTCTGGGAATCCAGGCCTTTGAGCCCATCCTGGTGGAGGGTAAGGCCATCAAGCTGCATCCCCTGGTGTGTACCGCCTTCAACGCCGACTTCGACGGCGACCAGATGGCTGTGCATCTGCCCCTCTCTGTGGAGGCGCAGGCGGAGTGCCGGTTCCTGCTGCTGTCCCCCAACAACCTGCTGAAGCCCTCTGATGGAGGCCCGGTGGCTGTTCCCTCCCAGGATATGGTTCTTGGTATCTACTATCTGACCCAGGAGCGTCCCGGAGAGATCGGAGAGGGCAAGTTCTTTAAAAATGTCAACGAGGCTATTTTGGCCTACGAGAATGGCTATATCAAGCTGCAGACCAAGATCAAGGTTCGCTGCGAGAAGACTCTGGCCGACGGCACCAAGCTCAGCGGCAATGTAGATTCCACCCTGGGAAGATTCCTCTTCAACGAGATCCTTCCTCAGGATCTGGGCTTTGTGGACAGAAGCGTGGAGGGCAACGAGCTGCTGCTGGAGGTAGACTTCCATGTGGGCAAGAAGCAGCTGAAGCAGATTCTTGAGAAAGTCATCAACACCCACGGCGCAACCAAGACCGCAGAGGTTCTGGACTCCATCAAGGCCATGGGATACAAATACTCCACCAGAGCGGCCATGACCGTATCTATTTCCGATATGACCGTGCCGCCCCAGAAGCCGGAGCTGATTGCTCAGGCTCAGGATACGGTGGATAAGATCACCCGCAACTACAAGCGCGGTCTCATCACAGATGAGGAGCGCTACAAGGAGGTTGTGGAGACCTGGAAGAACACCGACGACACCCTGACCAAGGCTCTGTTGTCCGGTCTGGATAAATATAACAACATCTTCATGATGGCTGACTCCGGAGCCCGTGGTTCCGACAAGCAGATTAAGCAGCTGGCCGGTATGCGAGGACTGATGGCCGATACCACCGGTCACACCATCGAGCTGCCCATCAAGTCCAATTTCCGTGAGGGTCTGGACGTACTGGAGTACTTCATGTCCGCCCATGGAGCCCGTAAGGGTCTGTCCGACACGGCTCTGCGTACCGCCGACTCCGGTTATCTGACCAGACGTCTGGTGGATGTGTCCCAGGATCTGATTGTCCGCGAGGTGGATTGCTCCGCAGACAGGGATGAGATCCCCGGAATGTGGGTACAGGAGTTTGTGGATGGAAAAGAGGAGATCGAGAGCCTGCAGGATCGTATCACAGGCCGCTTCTCCTGCAATACCATCAAGGATAAGAACGGCGATGTGATCGTGAAGGCAAATCATATGATTACGCCCAAGCGTGCTGCCCGGATCATGAAGGAGGGCGTGGACGAGAACGGCGAGCCCTTCAAGAAGATTAAGATCCGTACGATTCTGACCTGTCGTTCCAAGCTGGGTATCTGTGCAAAATGCTACGGCGCCAACATGGCCACCGGCGAGCCGGTGCAGGTGGGCGAGTCCGTGGGTATCATTGCCGCCCAGTCCATCGGTGAGCCCGGTACACAGCTGACCATGCGTACCTTCCATACGGGAGGTGTGGCCGGAGGCGATATCACCCAGGGTCTTCCCCGTGTGGAGGAGCTCTTCGAGGCCAGAAAGCCCAAGGGACTTGCCATCATCACGGAGATTAAAGGCCAGGCAGCCATTAAAGATACCAAGAAAAAGCGCGAGATCATTGTTACCGACAATGAGAACGGAGATTCCAAGACTTATCTGATCCCCTACGGATCCAGAATCAAGATCATGGACGGTCAGGTGCTGGAGGCCGGCGACGAGCTGACCGAAGGTAGCGTAAATCCCCACGACATCCTGAGAATCAAGGGCGTGCGGGCCGTGCAGGATTACATGCTCCGGGAGGTACAGCGTGTGTACCGTCTCCAGGGCGTGGAGATCAACGATAAGCATATCGAGGTAATTGTTCGCCAGATGCTGAAGAAGATTCGGGTGGAGAACAACGGAGACACCGATTTCCTGCCCGGAACGCTGGTGGATGTTCTGGACTTCGAGGAGAAGAATGAGGAGCTGGCCAAGGAGGGCAAGGAGCTGGCTGAGGGCAAGCAGGTGATGCTGGGTATCACCAAGGCTTCCCTGGCAACGGATTCCTTCCTGTCCGCCGCTTCCTTCCAGGAGACCACCAAGGTCCTCACTGAGGCCGCCATCAAGGGCAAGGCTGATAACCTGATCGGCCTGAAGGAGAACGTAATCATCGGTAAGCTGATTCCTGCAGGTACCGGAATGAAGCGTTACAGCAATATTTCCCTGAGTACTGACGCAGAGCTGGCAAGGCTGGAGGCAGAGCGCGCTGCCAAGGCCGCTGCTGAGGCTGTGGAGGATGATGATCAGGAGGAGCTTCAGGAGACGGATCTGGAGACAGATGAGCTGCTGGAGCTGGTTGACGAGGACGAGATGGAGATGGACATGGACGAGATGATCGATGAGGTCATGGAGGACCTGGACAACGAATCTCAGCCGGAATAAATACGAGAGAAGAGAGGCTGCCGCAGTTTTGCGGCGGCCTTTTCCTATCTCGGAGGAGGAGAAGATGAAAAAGAGGAAGAGGAGAATTCTGCGTTTTGTCATTCTGCTGCTGATTTTATTGGGGCTTCTGGCCTGGGGACTGGCAAAACTGTACTGGGAAAACGCAAATTCGGCTGCCGGAGAGGGGGAGACAGCTCCGGGAGGAAAAGTCCAGGGGGAAGAAGAGACGGGCAGGGAGCTGTCAGAGCCGGAGGGGACAGTCCCGGAGGAGCAGGAGACTCCAACGCCCAGTCCCAGCGCTGTCCCCACCTCCACGCCCACCCCGTCGCCGACGCCCTCCCAGGAGGAGCTGCTGGAGATGCAGGTGGAGGAAAAGCTGGCCTCCATGACCCAGGAGGAGAAGGTGGCCCAGCTGTTTTTTATCACCCCTGAGGCTCTGACCGGGACATCCCAGGTGCAGGCTGCCGGGGAGGTGACCCGGGAACGGTTCGGCCAGTATCCGGTAGGCGGAATCATTTACTTCCAGCACAATCTCAGCTCAGAGGAGCAGACCCGGGAAATGCTGACCCAGATTCAGCAGATCAGCCGGGACAGGATCGGCCTTCCGCTGTTCACAGGGGTGGATGAGGAGGGGGGCACCGTAACCCGGGTGGCCGGAAAGAGTGGATTTTCCGCCCTGGATGTGGGGGATATGAGACAGATCGGCGCCAGCGAAGACCCGGAGCAGGCCTACCAGGTGGGATTGACCATAGGAAGCTATTTGGCGGATCTGGGGTTTAACGTGGATTTTGCCCCCTGCGCCGATGTGCTCACCAACCCGGAGAATACGGTGGTGGCCCGCAGATCCTTTGGCAGCGATCCTGAGCTGGTGGCTCAGATGGTTTGCCGGGAGATGGACGGCCTGGAGGAGATGGGGGTCTTTGCCTGTCCCAAGCATTTCCCGGGGCACGGCGCCACCCGGGGAGATACCCATCAGGGTTACTCTTACACGGAGAAAACCTGGGAGGAGCTGGAGAGTCAGGAGCTGGTACCCTTTGTCCGGGCGGTGGAGCGGGGGACAGACTTTTTGATGGTGGGGCACATTTCCCTGCCTAACGCCCTGCAGCAGGATTTGCCCGCTTCCCTATCCCAGGAGGTAATCACCGGGGTTTTGCGGGAAAAGCTGGGTTATCAGGGATTGGTGATCACAGACGCCCTGAACATGGGAGCCATCCAAAATGTGTATTCCTCCGGGGAGGCGGCGGTGGCGGCCCTCCTGGCGGGCGGTGATCTGCTGCTGATGCCGGCGGATTTTGCCGGAGCCTACAGCGGCGTTCTGGAGGCGGTGCAGACGGGAGTAATCTCCAGCCAGCGTCTGGACGACTCTGTTTCCAGGATTTTACGGGTAAAACTTGCCATGGAGAGCGGTAATTCCCTTGACTGAATTGGGAATTGTGCCTATAATAAGAACATAAATGAGTGAAAATTGACAGCGGTTCAGCAGCTGTCTACAGGAGGGGTAATATGGCAAAATTTTGTACGCAGTGCGGAAGGAAGCTCATGGACGGAGAAGTCTGCGACTGCATGAAGACCAAGAGCGGCGCTCAGGCGTCGGACAGTACGGTGGTTCTCAACTCTTCAGCTGCACAGCAGGAGAACAGGATGGCCGGACAGCAGCAGGCTTATGGCACGCCGGAGCAGAATTATGAGCGCAGAGCTCAGCAGAATATGAACCAGGCCAGCCAGGATCAGGGAAGACCCGCAGGCGGCGCCCAGACGGCAGGCGGCCCGGGATCAGCCCCGGGACAGCCCCAGAGCGCATCGGGAGGAGCCCAGAGTCAGTCCCAGAGAGCTTCGGGAGGAGCCCAGAGTCAGCAGTGGCAGGGACAGCCCCAGGGCCAGTGGCAGAACGGCGCTCAGGGCCAGCAGTGGCAGGGAGGCCCCCAGGGTCAGCAGTGGCAGGGAGGTCCCCAGAGTCAGCAGTGGCAGGGACAGCCCCAGGGTCAGCAGTGGCAGGGAGGTCCCCAGGGCCAGTGGCAGGGACAGCCCCAGGGCCAGCAGTGGCAGGGAGGTCCCCAGGGTCAGCAGTGGCAGAACGGTCCCCAGTGGCAGAATGGCCAGCAGTGGCAGAACGGTCCTCAATGGCAGAATGGTCCCCAGGGTCAGTGGTTCAATGACAAGAAGGATAAGATTGTAAGAAATGCCAAGAATCTTTTCGCGGAGATTGTTCCCCTGGTGAAAAAGCCAGACAGTACCCTGAAGGTATTGGCTAAGAGCAACAACAGCCTCATCAGCCTGCAGATGATCGGTCTTCGGGCGGTGATGATGATTCTGATGATCCTGATGTTTGCGTGGAAGTTCAGCCTTCCGGCTAAGCTGAAGGAGGAGATGGGAGATTATGCGGATATGTTCGCCTTCCCCACCTTTAAGCTGATCCTCATCAGCGTACTGCTGATCGTGGCCGGCGCATACCTGCTGGCAGCTCTCCTGAAAGCATTCTCCGGGAAGATGAACCCGGCGCCGACAATGAATCAGGCCCTTCTGACCAGCGGCGTCAGCTCCCTGATTAAGTTTTTCGCCGCTGTGGTGGATACCTTGGTATTCCTGGTTTGCTTCCCCAGCATCGGAGGCCTGGCAGAGTCTGAGAGTATGAGCGCTGTGGCATCGGCGGCGGGCCGGCTGAAAGCGGGGCTTTGGATTTTTGTGATCTTCCACGGCGTGGTAGCCATTGCGACGATGGTATTTGAATTTAAGTCCTACCAGA
The DNA here is from genome assembly GCA_018711815.1 of Candidatus Egerieimonas intestinavium. GTDB lineage: Bacteria > Bacillota > Clostridia > Lachnospirales > Lachnospiraceae > Egerieimonas > Egerieimonas intestinavium. The sequence continues at coordinate 27,375 of DVHU01000094.1, read as the reverse complement.
ACTCGGTGAACGGCGATGAGGATAAGAAGATGTACAGCTATATTCTGGCAAAAGCCATTGCCAGCGTTGTCATCGTATTAGTGGCATATTTCATCCTGAAGGGTGTGGTATCGGACGGATTTACAGAGTTACTTGAGGAAATGTTTTAACATACCCGGCGGAAGGCGGTAAGACCGCTGGAGTCCGACGGATATCAGGAGCCGTCACAGGTGAAACTTGCGGGAGAACCGTAAGGACTCCTGTGACGGCTTTTGCATTTTGGGACAGAAAGTGAAAGAGTGGTTATGAACTATTTACTATCAATATTTGACGGACTGCAGCCCCCCAGGCAGGTGGAGCTGACAGGATACGGAGGGCGGCAGATTTCCTTTGGCCGCAGCTCCGACAATGATCTGGTGCTCACCTCACCGGTGGTCTCCAGACACCACGGAGTTCTCATGCTCATGGAGGGAGGAATCCGGGTGGACGCCCGGGGAAGCACTAACGGGCTTCTCTACCAGGGAGTGACGGTGGAGCAGTGTACCCTCCAGGAGGGCGACCTGCTGAGAATCGACGACGGCATCTGCAACGTCCGGGAGGGCGTGCTGATTCTGGTTCAGTCCCCCCAGGGCGGCGGCAGCTGGCAGCAGATTTCCCTGCAGGGGAAGCAGCGCTTTCTTCTGGGAAGAGCTCAGGAATGCGATCTGACCTTTCCCCATGTGGGCGTATCCCGCCAGCACGCATGCCTCGAATGGAAAGGAAACCAGGTGGTTCTCACCGACCTGGGCAGCGCCAACGGAACCTTTGTCAACGGACAGCGGGTCAGGGGCAGTGTGGCGCTCCAGGAGAAGGATCTGATTTCCATCACCAATAACCGGCTGATCTATGCGGCGGGATACCTGTACTGCCGTACCTACCGCAGCGGTATCGGCGTTGATGCGGTACATCTGGTGAAGAGGGTGAAGGCCAAGGGCCGGGATATCTGCATCTGCAACGACGTGAGCCTCACTATCCAGCCGGGGGAGCTGGTGGCTATCATCGGAGGCTCCGGAGCGGGAAAGACTACCCTGATGAATCTGATCAGCGGCTACAGCCATCCCACGGAAGGGCAGGTACTGATCAACGGAGAAGAGCTCTACGGCTCCTACGATTCGCTGAAAAATATTATCGGTTACGTGCCTCAGCAGGATATCGTTTACGACAACCTGACGCTGTTTTCCATGCTGGATTACGCGGCCAGGCTCCGGCTGCCCGACGATACGGGCCGGGAGGAGCGCGAGAATCGGGTGCGCAAGGTCATTGAGATGGTGGAGCTCACCGGGAAGGAGCACACCATGATCAACCGCCTCTCCGGAGGACAGAAGAAGCGGGCCAGCATAGCGGTGGAGCTCCTCTCAGACCCCAGCCTCTTCTTCCTGGATGAGCCGGCCTCAGGTCTGGATCCGGGAACCGAGCGGAATCTGATGCGGACGCTGAAAAACATGACCTCCGCCGGCAAGACAATTATTTTAGTGACTCACAGTACCTTGAATCTTCAGGTCTGCGACAAGATCGTTTTCATGGGAAGGGGCGGAAATCTCTGTTTTGCGGGCAACACCCGGGAGGCGGAGCGCTTCTTCCAGGTGGATAACCTGGTGGATGTCTACAACATGCTCCAGGATAACCCGGAGCACTGGCGCTCGGTCTATGAGAAATCTCCCTGGTACAGCCGGGGAACAGTACAGCGCAGCTCCGGCACGGCCCAGAAGACGGAGAGAAGCCGCCGGCACAGCGCCCTGCGGCAGATGAGCGTGCTCAGCGGCCGCTATCTGAAACTTTTGCTTAACGACAGACAGAGGCTTCTGCTGCTGCTGGCGCAGGCGCCGGTGCTGGCCTTTTTGATCTCTTTTGTGAAGGACGGAAATCAGTTTGAACAGTACGGCATGACCAAATCTCTGCTTTTTGCCCTGTCCTGTTCCGCTTTCTGGGTGGGTATACTGAATTCCATCCAGGAGGTCTGCAAGGAGAGAAATATCCTGAAGCGGGAGTATATGACCGGCCTGAGGCTGGGGCCCTATATCCTGTCCAAATTTTTGGTGCTGGGCTTCCTGTGTCTGGTTCAGTCTCTGCTGCTGACGGGAGTGTTTCTCTGGAGAGTGGGCAGACCCCAGGAGGGCGTGCTGATGGCCCCGGAGCTGGAGCTTTTCATCACCACCTTCCTGACGGCCTTCTCCGCGGCGGCCATGGGTATCTTTGCCTCATCCCTGTTTAAAAATGCGGACAGGGCCATGACTCTGGCGCCGATTCTTCTGATGCCCCAGATTTTGTTTTCGGGACTGTTGTTTAAGCTCAGCGGCGTCACCAAATATATCTCCTGGTTCGCCATCTGCCGTTGGTCCATGGAGGGCTACGGCACCACCGCAAACCTGAACGGGCTGGAGTATGTGGTGGAGATGCAGGGAGAGCCCATGACCATCGCCCACGAGGCGGAAGAATTTTTCACCTACACATCGGAGCATCTGGCTAAGGACTGGCTGATACTTGGGGCCTTTATTCTGGGCTTTGGACTCATCAGCATGATTGCCCTGCGCAGTATCCGAAAGAATGAGAGATAGAGGAGGAGGGCTATGGAACAGCGTATACAGGCGCTCCGGGAGGAGTTAAGAGAGATAGAGCTTCAGATAGAAGTCCTGCAGCAAAAAAAGGAGCTTCTGCAGCGGCAGCTGGAGGAGACCTCTGAGGAGAGTGAAAAAGTGTCCCCGGAGGAGGGCGGAAGAGTGTGTCCGCTCTGCGGTTTTACAGAGCTGGAGGAGGGAGCCCGGTTCTGCGGCAACTGCGGCGCCCCTCTGGTGGATCTGTGGGCGGAGGAAGAGACGGAGGAGCCCGCCGGGGATGAGGAACAGGAAGAGCTTTGGGAGGCTCCGGCGGAGGAGCCCGTGAAGCGCTGTGCCTTCTGCGGCGAGGTCTTGAAGCCGGAAGCCCGGTTCTGCGTGGGCTGCGGGAGAGTGGTGAGGGAGCGTAGCGTATGATAGCAGTTGGCGACGTGTTAAATGAAACCTTTGAGGTGATTCGGGAGATCGGTCAGGGAGGAACGGGAATTGTCTACCTGGCTTACCACCGGCGGCTGCAGAAGCAGGTGGTGATTAAGAAAATCCGGGAGGATTTCGTGGGGAGAATTCATGAGCGGGCCGAGGCGGATCTGCTGAAAGGGCTGCACCACGAATATTTACCCCAGGTCTATGACTTTGTTCAGATGGGAACACAGGTCTATACGGTGATGGACTACGTGGAGGGCTATCCCCTTTCCTATTATGTGGAGGGCGGACAGAAATTTTCCCAGAGACAGATTCTCATCTGGCTGCGGCAGCTGTGCCAGGTGCTGGACTATCTGCATCGGCAGAACCCTCCGGTGATTCACAGCGATATTAAGCCCTCCAACATTATGATCCGGCCCGACGGCCGGGTGTGTCTGATTGATTTTAACATATCTCTGGGAGGAGGAGGCGGAGTTTCCGGCTTCAGCGAGCGCTACGCTTCGCCGGAGCAGATGTTTTTGAGCGCCATGGCGGCGGGGATGCCCTTCCCCCCGGATCCCAATCTGGCGGCGGGGGTGAGGGGACTGGATCCCAGAAGCGATATCTACAGCCTGGGAATTACCTTTTACCATGTGCTCACCGGAGTGCATCCCATGCCTTATCAGCCCCAGGGACAGCCCCAGAGGCCCCTGGAAAGCTATAAGCTTCCCTACGGGCAGGAGCTTTTGCGGATTGTATCCAAGGCCATGGAACCCATGCGGGAGAAGCGGTATCAGAGCGCCCGGGAGATGGAGTCGGATATCCTGAACATAAAACGCCGGGACAAGGAGTACCGGAGAGCGGCTCTGGGACAGCGCATTTTGGTGCTGACAGGCTGCCTTCTGCTGGCGGGCGGCGCGGCCCTGGGGTTCTGGGGCTTTCAGACCCGGCTTACGGAGCAGTTTACGGAGCAGTATGACGAGCTGGTGAGAATTGCCCAGACGGATGATTACGATACGGTGATCACCCGGGGAATCAATCTTTTAAATAATGAAAAGTACGATTGGGCCATGAAGCGGCAGCAGGAGAAGAAAGCGGATATTTTGTACATGGTGGCCAACTGTTACTTTGAGCAGGAGGATTACAAGAACGCCTCGGATTTTTATGAGGAGGCTGTAGAGTATAACCAGGAAAATCCTGAATATTTCCGGGATTACGCCATTGCCCTGGCCCGGCAGGAGAATACGGAGGAAGCCCAGGAGATCCTGGATGAGGCCGTGGAGCTGGGGCTGGAGGAGGATCACATTTACCTGGTTCAGGCGGAGATTTCCGCCGGAAAGCAAGATTACGGCACGGCCCTGGAGAATTTCCAGAAGGCTGTGGATACCACGGAAAATGCTTATCTGCGCACCAGAGCTTACCTGCTGGCCTCGCGGGTATACCGCAGTATGGGGGACGCCCGGGGGGAGCTTGAGACCCTGCGGGAGGCCCGGGAGGGAGTGGATGAGGGCCAGGAGAAGGCCATTACCAGAGCCTTGGGCGCCGCCTGCATGAGAGCCTACAATCAGGAGACGGATCAGGAGGAGAAGCTCTCTCTTCTGGAGGAGGCCCTTAACTGCTACCTCTCCCTGGTGAACGGCAGCCAGCCGGTGTTCCAGGATCGGATGAATCTGGCGGTGCTCTATGAGATTGCCGGAAATTATCAGGAGTCGGAGCGGCAGCTTTTGACCATGAAGGAGCTTTACCCGGATGATTACCGGGTGTACATGAGACTGGCGCTTCTGTACTGCTCAGTGGAGAGGCAGAAGCCGGAGGATCAGAGAAACTACGGGCTGGTGGAAGAAAATTATGCATTGGCCCAGCAATATTACCAGAAGGCGTTAAACAGCGGAGCCTCCGATGAAACTATGCAGGATCTGGAGGATATCATGAATCAGCTGTACCAGAAAGGATGGTTGAAGGCGAAATGACCCAGGGAGAATTATGTATGCTGGCTGGAGGGGCTCTGGCGGCGGTGGGATTGGTTCTGCTGCTGACGGGACTCATCGGTTTTGGCATTAAGAAGAGCAGAATAAAGAAGAAGCTGTACGACAGATATGGATTTTAAGGAGGAGAGAGCGGATGTTTTGTCATAATTGCGGTTCAAAGCTAGAGGATGGCGATCTTTTCTGCCCTGAGTGCGGCACGCCGGTGGAACAGCAGCCGGAACAGGCTGGCCGGCCCGAGGGCGGCTCGGGCCAGGCGGATATGGAGGAGACCTGGGTCTTTCAGGGCCAGCGCCAGGAGGGCGGCGCCCAGCCGGGGAACGGCTGGGATGCCGCGCAGAGGAACCAGCAGCCGGGAAACAGCTGGGGCAATACCCAGAGAAATGCCCAGCCGGGAAATACCTGGGAGAACTCCCAGGGAAATTCCTGGCAGGAACGCGGCTGGGAGAGCTCCCAGGGAGGACAGCAGGCGGGAAACAGCTGGGATACTCCCCAGGGACAGCAGGCGGGAAACAGTTGGGATACTCCCCAGGGAGGGGGCCGGCCGGATCCGGCCCGCTATCAGGAGCCGGAGCAGTTCCGGCGCCAGGAGAAGCGCCGGGCAGAGAAGGAGGCCCAGAAGAAGAGAAATCAAACGATTACTCTGGCTCTGCTGGGCGTAGCCATCGTGGCGCTCCTGGGAGCGGTGATCTTTGGCATATGGACGCTGACCAGACCTGAGGATGAGGAGGATTACACAGCGCCCCAGGTGGCGGCAGCCCCCACGGATGAGCCGGAGGACGGAGACGGCCAGGAGCCGGCGGATGGTGAGGACCAGAAGCCGGCGGACGAGGAGAAGGTTACGGTAACGGCTTCCCCTACCCCCACGGCCACCCCCACGGAGGAGCCAACGCCCACGCTGGCTCCGGTGACCGTAGTGACGGCGGCGCCCACCCCCACCCCCGCATCGTCCGGCGACTATATTTTCCCGGACAGCAACAGCCGCTATCTCAGCTATGAGGAAGTGGCGGCCAAGGGACAGCAGGAGCTGGTGTACGCCAGAAATGAGATTTTTGCCCGTCACGGCAGAAAGTTTAAATCTGAGGATCTGCAGGCTTACTTTAACAGCAAATCCTGGTATACCCCCATCTACGAGGCGGACGAGTTTACCACAGAGCTTCAAAACCGATTGTTTAACAGCTACGAGAAAGAGAACATTAAACAGATCACCAAGGTGGAGAAGGATAAGGGTTATACCAGTTAGGGACGGTGAAGCGTATGGAAAAATATATGGAGCAGACGGAGGGAGGCGCCCGGATTACGGTGGTCTTAAAAGACGGGGAGGCCTACGCGGAGGAGATATACCAGAGCTGGAAACGGGTGGAAGGCCCGGGGAAAATCCCGTGTATTCGCTTTTGGGTGAACCGGGATGTACATCTGGTTTATCTGATGTCCGGCGAATTTGCCAGACTGCCGGAGGTGTGGGGAAGTATGACTCCCCAGGGACAGGAAGGGATACTGAATCAACTGGAACAGATTTTTTTGGAGGCCCGCAGCCAAGGGATTCCCTATGAAAATCTGATGGCGGAGGAGCAAAATCTCCAGGTGGCGCCAGACGGCAGCCTGCATGTGATGTGTTTTCCGGTGCAGTGCCGTGTGGAGGACCTGGAGGCCTCCTACCGGGAGCCTCTGGAGCGGCTGAACCAGGAGAGGCAAAAGCTCCAGGCCGGGGCGCTGGCTGATGGCTTTGTGTTCAGAAGCCTGGATACGCCGGTGCCGGTGGCCTTTCGCATCTGTCAGGAACAATTTGTCATCGGAAAAGGTGTGGAGGGCACGGACGGCACGGTGCCGGAGGTGCTCACCGTGAGCCGCCGGCATCTGGCAGCGGGAGTGATAGGGGGAAATGCTTACGTGCGGGATCTATCCAGCACCAACGGCACCTATATCAACGGGATGCGGCTGCAGGCGGAAGTACCGGTACAGGTTAGCCCCGGAGATGTGGTGACGCTGGCGGAGTATTCCTTCCGGGTGGAGCCCCTGGCCGCTGAATAGGAGGAGCAGGATGGAAAAGACACTTGTATTTGCGGAGGCCCCGGAACACGCCGGGAGCCAGCTGGAGAAGGAGGTAGCCTACAGGCTTGCCCCGGAGTGGAAGGTTCAGATTATTTGGGATCTGGATTACCTGGAGGAGTATTTTCAGCAGGAGAGACAGCTGGATGCGCTGCTGGTGGAGGAAGAATTTTACGGGAAGTATCTGAAACGCCACCAGATAGCAAAAACAGTGGTTCTGTCTGCAGGGGAGTACCCTGAAGAAGCGGAACCTGGAGTTTTATGGATAGACGGCGGGAGCAGTCCCGCAGAGATTGTGGAGCTGCTGCGTCAGTAAAAGCTCCTGGAAAGAGAGGGTGAAGGGATGTATTGTCCAAATTGTGGTCACAACAATGAAGAACAAGCCCGGTTCTGTGAGGAGTGCGGGACTCCTCTGCAGCAGGCGGTAAAAAAGGAGTGCCCCCGCTGTCGGGCGGTGATTCAGGAGGAAGGGGTTCGTTACTGCCCGGAGTGCGGGTATCCCCTGGGACAGGCTGGTGCTCAGCCGGAGGCTTTCCAGGGAGCAGTGCCGCCGACGGGTCAGGGTGAGGCAGCTCCGCTGGGACAGCGGGAAACAGCGCCGGCGAGTGGGCAGCCCGGGGATCCCTGGGCGTACGGCCGGACGGAGGCTGAAGGGGAGGACAGGACTGTCCTGACTGCTCAGAATGCAGGAAGGGGCGCGGGCAGCGACCCGGGCCGTACCCAGATCCAGAGCGACTTTAAGCCTTTTGTAGAGGAAGGCGCTCCTCAGGAGCCCGTTCGGGAGAAGAAAAGGAATAAGGAAAACAAGGAGAAGGAGGCCTCCATGGTTCCGGTGGTGGTGCTGGGGATACTGACAGCGGTGCTGGCCGCGGCAGTCGTTGGTCTGGCAATCTGGTACATGAGGCTTTCCAAGGAGGCGGACACCTATGAGGTTCCGGATTTCTCTGAGATCATCGAAGAGAGCGCAGAGGCTGGGGAGACCTCCGGGGACGCAGAGGAGCCGGAGGAGGAAGAGCCCAAGGTTACGGTGACGGCCACGCCCACAGTGACGCTGGCGCCCACGGCCACCCCCACGGAGGCCCCCAAGGAGCACCGCTATGAGCTGGTGATTGAGGACTGTACCTGGGAGGAGGCCCGCCAGAAATGCGCCGACAAGGGCGGCTACCTGGCAGTGCTGGAGACCGAGGAGGAGTGGGAGGCCCTGATCAAGACCATCGAGCTGAACGGACTTTCTGACAAGCAGTTTTTCATCGGCGCCAGGAGAGACTTAAACGGCAGCACCTACTACTGGGTGGACGCCCAGAATCAGCTGACCGGGGAATCCTTAAACGAGGATAGTTCCGTGATGAAGAGCCACTGGATGCAGGGGGAGCCCTCCTATCAGGATCAGAGCATCCCGGAGTACTGCGTAAATATGTACTATTATAAGAACGAGGGCCGCTGGGTGTTAAATGATATTCCCAACGCCATATTGGAAGCGGTAAAGAGCTACTCCGGAAAGATCGGATACATTTGTGAATATGAAGAGTAATAAGAAAAAAGTAAGGGCGGCCATGAGCGCAGTCCTGGCGGTACTCTGCCTTCTGCTGGCGGCGGGAGCTGTTTGGCTGGGGCTCAATATCAGCCGGGAGAAGCGTTATGAGAAACAGATTTCTCTGGGAGATAAGTACCTGGAGGAATTGGATTATGAAAATGCGAAAATATCCTACGAGAATGCCATTGAGATCAGCGAAAAGAAAGCAGTGGGCTATGTGAAGCTGGCAGTGCTCTACATAGAGACCGGAGATTATGAGGCGGCTCTGGAGACGGTGGAAAAGGGAGAAGAAAAGTCTGCCGCGGATCAGCGGTTTGACAAAATCAAGGACACTATTTTCCAGAAAGCGCCGGAACTGCTGGAAGAGAACGAAGACGACGGCACGAAAGAGGATCAGGATAGCAGGGAAGAGGAGAAAAGGGAGATGGACTGGGAGCAGGCCTTTTCCTCCACTCTGCTGGGCCAGCTCCCCCTGTTGGGGGCAGATGCCCTTAACTATACGGTAGCCGATGGAAATACGCTCCACCAGCAGGAAGGGCTGATCAGCGCCCAGCAGGTCAAGCTAGAAGATAAGCTGTATCTGGCCTGTTTCTACATAAAGCCGGGGGACAATGGGGAAGCTCCTGCGAATGAGCTGCACTTCGCTCTGTATGAAGGGGAAAACGATTTCTCCCTGCTGGGAGAGAGCCAGCTAGAGCTGCAGTCAGGGTTTGGCGGCTCTTACATCCGCAGCCAGAGTCTGGGAGTGTTTTACCGGGAGGAGGACGGAAAGGCCCAGTGGATATTTGTCATGGACACCTTCCTCTGGGAAAGCCAGGTGAGGGAGGCGGCCATCCTCTCCTTCGACCAGAATCAGCTGAGTGAGAAGTGGAACAGCTTAGTCTACGGAGTCGGCGGAAACCAAGAGCAGCTAAGCCTTAATGGAGCGGATATTATCTACTATTCCGGTGTGGAGGATAATGGGAATACGCCGGAGGATGTACAGGAGGCATTTCGGGACAAACTTGAGCGTGAGGAGCTTTCCGAGGATATATTCGGCGGAGAGGCCGTCGAGGATCTGGAGCCGGTATGCTGGCTGGAAAACAAAACAGAAAATTTGAATTTCAGCGGGGAAGCCAGTTATGAAGGGACAATAACGGATTATACGGAAACTGGGGAAAAGCTTCCGGAAACAGAAGAGTATACGATTCCTGAAGAACAGTGGGATCTGCTCAATGGCGAAATAGGGGCTTTGATTGATTATTTGGATAATACACAGCGGTTATCAGATACACAGGCATATCCGATGGCTGATTTAGACAGGGAAGATATGCAACATTTGCTGAGCTGTTATACTTATGCGCATATAGGAGACTATTATAGAAGTAACGGACAGCAAGGAGCGCTTCCTGTATTAAGAAAGCCGGAAGAGTATGGGCTTATCTATTCAGAAGAAGCGGTGAATCATTACTTTTTGTCTTTTGTGGGGAAAGAACCGGAGGGCATACTGACGGATGCAAGAACCGGCGATAGCCCGCGCAGCTCTAATGTAACTTATGCCGATGGGGAATATTTAGTTACAACGGGAGATGGGGCACCCATATATCCCGCCCGCTATTTACACGGAATACATAAGGGCAATCGGGTGATTGCTTCCATAGAGGTGATCATGCTGTCCAACGGAGGAAACAGCAGTTTAGGCGCTTATCAGGTTGAATTTGAAATTGACAAAGAGAGTGTTTTCGGACACCATATCGTCTCTATTCAAAAGTTTCCAGAGGTGGACGCGGCCTTTAGCGGTGTGCAGGCATCCTCTGAACTTCAGGAAGAAGGACAGGATCACAGTGCAGCCATGGTCAGAGACAAAAATTTTTCCACCGCATGGGTTGAAGGTGTTTCTGGAGTTGGTGAGGGAGAAAGCATTACCCTTTCGGCGGGAAGCAGCCAAAAGGTGCATGGGGTTAGGATTGCATCAGGATTTACTAAGAGCAGGGATTTGCTTGCCAAAAACGGCCGCCCCACTAGATTGCGTTTTGCGTTTTCAAATGGAGAGCAGCTGGAGGCGGATTTGACAACGGCAGTTAACGACGGATATGAAAATCCTGGAGTGATAGGACACTATGACGAATGGGTGAACATAGGAGTTGACTGGTCCGGCGGAAAAGATTGGATGAATTTTATTTCCTTCGGTCAGGAAATTGAGACGGAGTGGATCAAGATCACCATCGTATCCGCCCAGGCCGGAAGCAAGTATGAGGACACCTGCATATCAGAGCTGGTAGTTTACTAGCCCAAGGGACAGAAATCAGATCCCGAGGGAGATTACGGGGAGATAGGAGCAATGAAGAGAGCAAAAACAATCATGCTGGCGGTGCTGGCAGTGCTGGTGGTGGCCCTGGGGGCGGCCGCCGGACTGCTGGGCTACCGGATATCAGGCCTGCGCAGGTATCAGGAGCAGCTGTCTCTGGGAGAAAAATATCTGGCGGAGCTGGATTATGAAAACGCGGAGATCTGCTTCCAGAAGGCCATCGAGATCAATGAGAAGCGAGTGGCTTCCTATGTGCGGCTGTCCGTGGTCTACGTGAAGCAGCAGCGCTACAGCGAGGCCCGGGAGATGCTGGAGAAGGCCGCAGAATACGCCGATCCCAAGGGAGAGGAGTCTGTGGACTGGATTGAACAGCAGATCGAGACTGTGGAAAAGGAAGAGGAAAAGCAAAATCCTGGCAGCCTTCAGGACGCAGGAGGTCAGGATAAGGAGGGGCAAGAGCCCCAGAAGGAGGGCCAGCAGGCGGAGGAACTTTTTACCGCTTACCTTCAGAATACCCTGATTCCCCAGAAGGGACAGGCAAATCTGGATCCCCAGGAGGGATGGATGTACAGCCAGAGCGACAGCTGGTACAATCCTCTGGGAATCACCTCGGCTCTTTTGGAGGATCTGGACGGCGACGGAGATCTGGAAATGCTGGTGATCGCCATCGAGGATCCCCAGGATCCGGGAGACTATTACCCGGATGGGAAAGACCTTACCGGTGCGGTCTATGAGATTGTCCAGGGGGAAGTCCAACAGGCGGCCTTCACTGTGCTGCAGGAGTACAATCCTCTGATGGGCGAATATAAGCCCCACACCTTCCTTCTGCCCCAGGCGGATCAGATTGACCTGTACGTAAGCCTGGTGGAGGCGGAGAATAGAAAATACCTGTTCTGCCAGAGGTATGAGCTGGGAGCGGCCTTCGCCGACGGCTCCACTCAGGACTACTGGATGATGTACTATCAGGACGGAGAGCTGAAGATGCGGGCTTCCTTCACTCAGCCCGGCATGGGGAGCTCAGAATTTCAGTTCATGGGTTACCTGCTGGAGAATGGTCAGGAAGTGAGCGGTGAGCTGCTCTACTCGGAGGCTTACGGTGAACCGGGCAAATACAGTACCTTCGATGAGGCGCTGAAAGCGTTTTTTGGCCCACTGGGAATTGAGACCGCCTTCACGGATCACATGACCAGTATCCTGACGGATGAGAGCCAGGAGACAAAGATTCTGAGCTATCACACTGGTGTCAAGGAGAGATCCTCCGATTACCGGTCATCCAAGTTCGGCCTGGATGCCACGGATTACACCGGCCTTGGGCAGCGGCTGGAGGGAGCTCAGCCAGACAGTCAGGCAGCAGGCCAGCCTTCCCAGGAGCCTGAGACCGGGGAAGAGCTGACCGCAGCCCAGGCCGGAGAGGCCGTGGCGGCCTACTACAACGAAAACTATCAGCCCCAGGGAAAATACGTGGTCTTTGAATCCGAGACCACAGAGGAGGCAGGCGCCTACAAGGTGCTGGTTCGATACCAGCCGGGGGAGGGCGAGGTTGGCACAGCCAACCGGCTGATGTGTGCAGTCACCGTAGATAAGACCACCGGGGAGGCCCCCGACGATCTGGGCAACAGCTGGAACGTCAGAGACTAAAAAGCGCACCTGCGAAGGGCCCTACTCCCGCCAGGACAAGCCTACCTGCGAAGTAGTCCTACTCCCGCCAGGACAAACCTGCCTGCGAAGGGGCCTGCTTACGCCGGGGAAACATATCCGCGAAGCCAAAACAACTTGGGCAGCGGCGCACCTGTACGAATTTGCCGAGCACAGCTTGGAGACCCTAGGCTCCAAGTGAGCGCAGGCTGAGTACAGGTGCGCCGCTGCCCAAGTTTCGTTTAGACGGAGGCAGATGCATTTCCCGAGAGTACAGGAGCGCCACTGCCCAAGCTGCGTTGAGCCGAGGGCAGATGTATTTCCCGAGAGTACAGGAGCGCCGCTGCCCAAGCTACGTTTAGACGGAGGTAGATTTTTTCTCACACATTCTCTCTTTTGGCCCTTGACAAGGGAAAAAACGCGTACTATACTATTAAAGCGTGCATGAAAATGCAGTTTTTTTGTGTGCCATTATTATTGAAGAAAAGCAGCCGAAGAATCCCGTAACAACGGAGAAATTCACAGGAGGTGAAAGGAATGCCTACATTTAACCAGTTAGTAAGAAAAGGACGTCAGACCAGCGTTAAGAAATCTACCGCTCCGGCTCTGCAGAAAAGCTTTAACTCTCTGAGAAAGAAGTCTACAGATCTGTCCTCCCCGCAGAAGCGTGGTGTTTGTACAGCTGTTAAAACCGCAACTCCTAAGAAGCCGAACTCTGCTCTTAGAAAGATTGCCCGTGTACGTCTTTCCAACGGAATCGAGGTAACAAGCTACATTCCGGGAGAGGGTCACAACCTTCAGGAGCACAGCGTTGTGCTGATCCGTGGAGGAAGAGTTAGGGACCTGCCCGGTACCAGATACCACATCATCCGTGGAACCCTGGACACCGCAGGTGTTGCTAACAGAAAGCAGGCCCGTTCCAAATACGGCGCTAAGAGACCGAAGAAATAAATATCGGTTTCCGTTAACTATCGAAGTCACGACAACTATAGTACGGTCATTCTTATGAACCTATCGGCTGCAGGTTAATAGAGAATTTACCAGTGCGAACACATAGTTGACCGGTGGACAGTAACTGCCTGACTCCGGTTATGTGAGTACCGATGAGATAATCGAAGAATGATTAAGGAGGGAAGTAACGTGCCACGTAAAGGACATACTCAGAAAAGAGACGTTCTGGCTGATCCGTTATACAACAACAAAGTGGTTACCAAGCTTATCAACAACATCATGTTAGACGGTAAGAAGGGTGTCGCTCAGAAGATCGTATACGGCGCATTCGCCAGAATTGAGGAGAAAGCCGGAAAGCCGGCCGTTGAAGTATTTGAGGAAGCAATGAACAACATTATGCCGGTTCTGGAGGTTAAGGCAAGACGTATCGGTGGAGCCACCTATCAGGTACCCATCGAGGTTCGTCCTGAGAGACGTCAGGCCCTGGCTCTTCGCTGGATCACCCTGTACTCCCGCAAGAGAGGCGAGAAGACCATGGAGGAGAGACTGGCAAATGAGCTTCTGGATGCTATGAACAACACCGGAGCGTCCGTGAAGAAGAAAGAAGATATGCACAAGATGGCAGAGGCCAACAAGGCATTTGCTCATTACCGTTTCTAATAAGAGGAGGAAAACCCATTGGCTGGAAGAGAATATCCATTAGAGAGAACCAGAAACATTGGTATTATGGCTCACATCGATGCTGGTAAGACGACTCTTACAGAACGTATCTTATATTATACTGGTGTAAACTATAAGATCGGAGATACTCACGAAGGAACTGCCACCATGGACTGGATGGAGCAGGAGCAGGAGCGTGGTATTACCATCACTTCCGCAGCTACCACCTGTCACTGGACTCCGCATTTCGAGTGCAAGCCCATCAAGGATGCACCGGAGTATCGTATCAACATTATCGACACCCCCGGACACGTGGACTTCACCGTAGAGGTTGAGCGTTCCCTGCGTGTACTGGACGGCGCTGTGGGCGTTTTCTGTGCTAAGGGTGGCGTTGAGCCGCAGTCTGAGAATGTATGGCGCCAGGCGGATACCTACAACGTACCGCGTATGGCATTCATCAATAAGATGGATATCCTGGGCGCTGATTTCTACAATGCTGTTGAGCAGATCAAGACCCGTCTGGGCAAAAATGCAATTTGTCTGCAGCTGCCCATCGGCAAGGAAGATGAATTCAAGGGAATCATCGATCTGTTCGAGATGAAGGCTTACTATTTCAATGGAGATAAGGGCGAGGACATCGTTGTCACCGATATCCCCGAGGATATGGCTGACGATGCGGAGCTGTACCGCACCGAGCTGGTGGAGAAGATCTGCGAGCTGGATGATGACCTGATGATGGAGTACCTGGAGGGCGAGGAGCCTTCTATGGAGGCTCTGAAGAAGGCTCTGAGAAAGGCAACCTGCGAGTGTACCGCAATCCCCGTTTGCTGTGGTTCCGCATACCGCAACAAGGGCGTGCAGAAGCTGCTGGACGCTATCCTGGAGTATATGCCCGCTCCCACCGATATCCCCGATATCGAGGGTACCGATATGGACGGAGAGGCTATCACAAGAAAGTCCTCTGACGAGGAGCCCTTCTCCGCTCTGGTATTTAAGATTATGACTGATCCCTTCGTTGGTAAGCTGGCTTACTTCCGCGTATACTCCGGAACCATGAATTCCGGCTCCTACGTGTTAAATGCCACCAAGGGCAAGAAGGAGCGTGTGGGACGTATCCTGCAGATGCACGCCAACAAGAGACAGGAGCTTGACAAGGTATATTCCGGTGATATTGCAGCCGCTATCGGCTTCAAGTTCTCTACCACCGGCGATACCATCTGTGACGAGCAGCATCCGGTAATCCTGGAGTCCATGGAGTTCCCGGAGCCCGTTATCGAGCTGGCTATCGAGCCCAAGACCAAGGCTGGTCAGGGCAAGCTGGGCGAGGCCCTGGCGAAGCTGGCAGAGGAGGATCCCACCTTCCGCGCACACACCAACGCGGAGACCGGACAGACCATCATCGCCGGTATGGGAGAGCTGCATCTGGAGATTATCGTAGACCGCCTGCTGCGTGAGTTCAAGGTTGAGGCCAACGTAGGAGCTCCGCAGGTAGCATATAAGGAGACCATCACCAAGGCCGTTGACGTGGAGCACAAGTATGCGAAGCAGTCCGGTGGACGTGGACAGTATGGTCACTGTAAGGTTAAGTTCGAGCCCATGGATGCCAACGCTGAGGAGACCTACAAGTTCGAGTCCACCGTTGTGGGTGGTGCGATTCCCAAGGAGTACATCCCCGCAGTTGGAGAGGGTATCGAGGACGCGATGAAGTCCGGTATCCTGGGAGGATTCCCGGTAGTGGGCGTTCATGCCAACGTATACGATGGTTCCTACCACGAGGTAGACTCCTCCGAGATGGCATTCCACATCGCCGGATCCATGGCCTTCAAGGATGCTATGCAGAAGGCTGCCCCGGTACTGCTGGAGCCCATCATGCGTGTGGAGGTTACAACCCCCGAGGACTACATGGGTGACGTTATCGGTGATATCAACTCCCGTCGTGGCCGTATCGAGGGTATGGAGGACATCGGAGGCGGAAAGATGATCCGCGGCTTCGTTCCCCTGGCTGAGATGTTCGGTTACGCTACAGACCTGCGTTCCAGAACTCAGGGCCGTGGTAATTACTCCATGTTCTTTGAAAAATACGAGCCCGTACCCAAGTCCGTACAGGAGAAGGTACTGTCCGCAAAAGGTAAATAAACGTAACAGTTCAGCCTGTCACTATTCCGCGAGGTGTCCCGCTGCGTTTGCAGTGGGAGCCCGAGTGCAGCGGGCGCCAGACTGCGGGAATCGCAGTCTGTGTGCATGTATTTGCGGCAGTGAAGCCGAAAGGCTGAACTGGTACAAGTAAAGCCCGTATTTCCGGCATTATTTTAAAATTTACTTGCAAATATCCTTGATTTGCAATATAATCAAGGATAGCAAGTTCTAAAGAATGAAAAATCATGATTCTGCCCTGGCTGGGCGCATTTTAAGGAGGACTTAAAAAATGGCAAAAGCTAAGTTTGAAAGAAGCAAACCGCATTGTAACATTGGTACCATCGGCCACGTAGACCATGGTAAAACTACCCTGACCGCAGCTATCACCAAGACTCTGCATGAGAGACTGGGTACCGGCGAGGCAGTTGCATTCGAGAACATTGACAAGGCTCCCGAGGAGAGAGAGCGTGGAATCACCATTTCCACCGCACACGTAGAGTACGAGACCGAGAAGAGACATTACGCACACGTTGACTGCCCGGGCCATGCTGACTACGTTAAGAACATGATCACCGGTGCTGCTCAGATGGACGGCGCTATCCTGGTAGTAGCTGCTACCGATGGTGTTATGGCTCAGACCAAGGAGCACGTTCTGCTGTCCCGTCAGGTAGGCGTTCCCTACATCGTTGTATTCATGAACAAGTGCGACATGGTAGACGATGAGGAGCTGCTGGAGCTGGTTGAGATGGAGATCCGTGAGCTGCTGACCGAGTACGAGTTCCCGGGAGATGATCTGCCTGTAATTCAGGGTTCCGCTCTGAAGGCTCTGGAAGATCCCAGCGGAGAGTGGGGAGACAAGATCCTTGAGCTGATGAACGCTGTTGATGATTATATTCCGAATCCCGAGCGTGACACCGACAAGCCGTTCCTGATGCCCGTAGAGGACGTATTCACCATCACCGGTCGTGGTACCGTTGCTACCGGCCGTGTTGAGCGTGGTGTTCTGCATCTGAACGACGAGGTTGAGATCGTTGGTATCAAAGAGGAGACCCGTAAGACCGTTGTTACCGGTATCGAGATGTTCCGTAAGCTGCTGGATGAGGCTCAGGCTGGTGATAACATCGGTGCTCTGCTGCGTGGTGTTCAGAGAACTGAGATCGAGCGTGGACAGGTTCTGGCTAAGCCCGGTTCTGTAACCTGCCACAGAAAGTTCACCGCACAGGTTTACGTTCTGACCAAGGACGAGGGTGGACGTCATACTCCGTTCTTCAACAACTACCGTCCGCAGTTCTACTTCAGAACTACCGACGTTACCGGCGTTATCGAGCTGCCCGCTGGCACCGAGATGTGCATGCCTGGCGACAACGTTGAGATGACCATCGAGCTGATCCATCCCATCGCTATGGAGCAGGGTCTGACCTTCGCTATCCGTGAGGGTGGACGTACCGTTGGATCTGGCCGTGTTGCTTCCATCATCGAGTAAGCATTGAACACTTAGCGAAAGCGAAGCTTGAACTTAGTCGAGCGGATGATACCGTGCTAAAAAATATATAGAGGCGTTCCAACAACGCCATGTGTCCAAGCGTAAGATTGCCCCGGAGCCGTAAGGTTTCCGGGGTTTTTCTGTTGCATGAAATCTGCCTTGAGCGGCGAAATATGTTGAATTCCCAGGGAAACAGTTCTATAATAAGATGAAAATATGATCTCAGATAGGAGCAGCTAAAAAATGAATTACGAAGAAGCAAGAGTATATTTGGAGCAGGCCTCCAAATACGGAAGTGTACTTGGCTTAGAGAGCATGAAGGGATTGCTGGATAAATTGGATAATCCACAGGATCAGCTGAGGTTTATCCATATTGCCGGGACCAATGGCAAAGGCTCTGTGCTGGCATACCTTTCCACTATCCTGCAGAAGGCGGGATACAGGATCGGACGATATATTTCTCCCACGCTCTTTTCTTACCGGGAACGGATTCAGGTTAATGGGCAGAGGATAGAGAAGGACGCTCTGGCCCGCCATATTACGGTTATCGCCCGGGCCGTGGAGGAGATAAAGCGCAGACAGGAGCCCATCCCTACCGTATTTGAGATAGAGACGGCTTTGGCTTTCCTGTATTTTAAGGAAAAAAAGTGCGATATCGCAGTGGTGGAGACGGGGCTGGGAGGAGCCCTGGACGCCACGAATGTCATAAAAACCACTCTGCTGGAGGTGATCGCCCCCATCGGTCTGGACCATATGGATGTGCTGGGCAAAACTCTGGGGGAGATTGCCGCCCAGAAGGCCGGCATTATCAAGGAAGGCACCCGGGTGGTGACCGCCGCCCAGGAGCCGGAGGCCAGAGAAGTGCTGGAGCGGGTGTGCCGGGAGAAAAACTGCCGGCTGCGGCAGGTGGAGCCCCAGAAACTTAAGGATATTCACTATGGCTGGGATCAGCAGAGCTTTTCCTATAAGCAGTGGGAAAATGTGCAGATATCCCTGGCTGGAAAATTTCAGATTCAGAATGCGGCCCTGGCCCTGGAGGCGGCGGAGCAGCTGCGGGAGGAGAGCTTTGACCTTCCCGATACCGCTGTCTATGAGGGGATGAGGGAGACCTGCTGGAGGGGAAGATTTACCGTGGTATCCAGGGAACCGGTGGTTATCCTGGATGGAGCCCACAATCCCCAGGCCGCCCGGGCCCTGAAAAATTCCCTGGAGCAGTATTTCAGCGGAAAGAAGCTGTACTATGTATTTGGCGTATTCCGGGACAAGGATTATAAAAAGATCATAGAGCTGACAGCCCCGGCGGCGGAGCATATTATCACGGTGGAGACGCCGGATAATCCCAGAGCTCTGCCCGCGGAAGAATTAAGGGAAGAGGTGAAAAGGCTCAACCCTGCGGTGGAGTCGGCGGACAGCGTGGAGAGCGCGGTGGAAAAGAGCTTAAGGCTTATGAATCCGGAGGACGTTTTGGTTATTTTCGGCTCACTTTCGTTTCTGAGCTTGGCGGACAAAGCAATTAAGAAGGGGGAAAAGCTCCATGGATAAGGATAAAATTAAAGAGGGCGTTAAGCTGATCCTGGAGGGGATCGGCGAGGATATTCACAGAGAGGGACTTCTGGAGACACCGGACCGCATTGCCCGGATGTACGAGGAGCTGGCGGCCGGGTATACGGACGACGCGGCGGAGCATCTGAAAAAGCGGTTTCATGTGGACAACAATGATATGGTGATGGAGAAGGATATTCATTTCTACTCCTTCTGCGAGCATCACATGCTGCCCTTCTACGGGACGGCGGCAGTGGCATACATACCCAACGGGGAAGTAGTGGGCTTAAGCAAAATTGCCCGTACCCTGGAGGTGTTTGCCAAGAGGTTTCAGCTGCAGGAGCGACTGAACGCCCAGGTGGCGGACGTATTCATGGAGGAGCTGAAGCCCCAGGGAGTGATGGTGCTGATTGAGGCGGAGCACATGTGCATGACCATGCGGGGAATCAAGAAGCCGGGAACGAAGACGGTGACCGTGGTCACCCGGGGAGTTTTCAGCCAGGATGAGAAACTGCAGAATCAGTTCTACCGGATGCTGGAGCGCCGATAGTATGGAGCGGGCCAACAGGATTTGCAGCCATCCTCTCTGGAAATGGCATATAGAACAGCTGCGGGAGGCGGAGAGGGAGAGGATTTTCTGCCGTCACGGAATTGAGCATCTGCTGGACGTGGCTAGGATTGCGTATATTGAGAATCTGGAGCAGGGCTATGGGATTTCCCAAGAGATCATCTACGCGGCCGCCCTTCTCCACGATATCGGGAGATTCCTCCAGTACAGCCAGGGGATACCCCATGAGATTGCCGGGGCCCAGATAGCGCCGGAGATTTTGGCAGACTGCGGATTTACCCGGCAGGAGCAGGAGGAAATCCTGGAGGGGATCCGGGAACACAGAAACAGCGGTCAGAAAACGAACCGGAGTCTGTCCGGGCTCATTTACCGGGCGGACAAAAAATCCAGGAGCTGCGGCTTCTGCAAAGCCTGCGAGGCCTGCGACTGGAGCCTGGAGAAGAAAAATCTGACCATCAGCGTATAGAAAATGAGGACGGACATTATGAATATCGGAAATCACAGCTTTGACACAGAAAAGAATTGCTACATCATGGGAATCCTGAATGTGACCCCGGACTCCTTCTCGGACGGGGGACAGTGGGACAGCTTGGATAAGGCCAAAGCCCACGCGGCGGACATGATCCGGGAGGGGGCGGCCATCATCGACGTGGGCGGAGAGTCCACTCGCCCCGGGCACACCCAGATCACCACGGAGGAAGAGATAGGCAGAGTAGTTCCGGTGGTCCGCATGCTCAAGGAGAGTTTCGACGTGCCCGTGTCCATCGACAGCTACAAGGGAGATGTGGTGGAGGCGGCTCTTCAGGCGGGGGCAGATATGGTAAATGATATCTGGGGCTTGAAATACGACCGCCGGGTAGCCCAGCTGATCGCCAGCTACCAGGTGCCCTGCTGCCTGATGCACAACAGAGACAATACAGACTACGAGAATTTCCTGGAGGATATGTGCCGGGATCTGGAGGAATCCCTGGAGATTGCCCGGGCCGCCGGGATTCCCCGGGAGAAGATTATCCTGGATCCGGGCGTGGGCTTTGGAAAAACCTATGAGCAGAATCTGGAGGTCATCCACCATCTGGAGCGCTTGAAGGACATGGGTTATCCGGTGCTGCTGGCCACCTCCCGGAAGTCCGTTATCGGCCTTACCCTGGATCTGCCGGCAGATCAGCGGGTGGAGGGAACCCTGGCGACCACGGTGATGGGCGTGGAGAGAGGCGCCGCCTTTGTCCGGGTCCACGACGTGAAGGAAAATATGAGAGCTATCCGCATGACTCAGGCTATTCTGAGGGGGTAAAGGAAATCATGAAATACGACGAAATACATATTGAAAATCTGGAGTTTTACGCTCATCACGGTGTTTTCCCGGAGGAGACCCGGCTGGGGCAGAAATTTGTCCTGTCCCTGACCATGTACGTGCGCAGCCGGGCGGCGGGGAAGGCGGACGATCTGGAGATGTCCGTGGATTACGGGGCCGTGAGCCATTTTATCACGGAGTATATGCAGAAGAATACCTTCAAGCTCATCGAGGCGGCGGCGGAGTATCTGGCGGAAGAGCTGCTGGGGAGGTATCCGCTGCTGGAGGGTCTGGAGCTGGAGCTTAAGAAGCCCTGGGCCCCCATCGGTCTGCCGGTGGAGTATGTCTCAGTGAAAATCAGCAGATTCTGGCACCGGGCCTTCCTGGGCCTGGGCTCGAATCTGGGGGACAAGAAGGCATACCTGGACTATGCGGTGGAGGCGCTGAGGGGAGAGGATGGCTGCCGGGTAGAGCAGGTATCCGATTATCTGGTCACAGAGCCCTACGGCGGGGTGGAGCAGGACGATTTCCTGAACGCCTGCCTGGAGCTTAGGACATTCTTTTCCCCGGAGGAGCTGCTGGAGAGGCTGCACCGGATCGAGCAGGGAGCCCACCGGGAGCGGGTGATCCGCTGGGGCCCCAGGACTTTGGATCTGGACATTCTCATGTACGACGATCTGGTTTTGGACAGCAGCCAGCTGACGATTCCTCACCAGGAGATGCACATGCGGGACTTTGTGTTAAAGCCCTTAAGCCAGATTGCGCCCAACCTCAGGCATCCCATTTACCGGAAGACCGTGTCCCAGATGTTAAAAGAGTTAGGATAAAGGATAGGAGAAGTATGGTTGGCAGGATAATCGCCTCCTGCATCACCGACTGCGGCAGGGTGCGGGAAAAGAACGAAGATAATTTGTATTTTGACGGCCGGTGTATGGAGCAGGAGCACCGGAAGCTGGATAAGGCGGTGACCATCTGCCGGGAAACCCGGGAAGCGTCATTTTTCGGGGTGTTTGACGGAGTGGGCGGCGAGAGCTTTGGGGAGGTGGCATCCTACCTGGCGGCGGCGGGGCTGCACCATGCCCGCCAGGGCTATGACTCGGCCCGCCAAGGGATAGAAGAATTTCTGGAGGCGGTCTGCCGTATGGTAAACGGCAGGATTTGCCGGGAGGCCCAAGAGCGGAAGGTGAGAGGCATGGGAAGCACCGCTGCCATTTTGGCTTTTTATGGGGAGAAGGTCTGCCTCTGCAATCTGGGGGACAGCCCCATTTTCCGGTATCGGGAGGGCATTCTGGAGACCATCCATCAGGAGCACACCAACAGAGGCTTTCTCCGGGAGCAGGGGCTTGATGACCGCAAGCCGGCCCTGACTCAGTGCCTGGGGATTCCAGAGGAAGAGTTTTTGATTCAGCCGCACATAAGCCAGGAGAAAATCCGGGAGGGGGAGCAGTATCTGATCTGCAGCGACGGACTTACGGATATGATGGGTCAGGAAGAGATTCGGGAGATTCTGGAGGAGAGTCTGACGCCCGGCGCCTGTGTGGAGAAGCTGCGAGAGATGGCCCTGGAGCGGGGAGGACGGGATAATGTGACCATAATCCTGTGCCGGGTGGTGCAGATGGAGGAAGAAAACAGTAAATGAAGAGAAAGTTTTTGACAGGGGCTCTGACGCTCCTGGTTGTAGCTCTGGCTGTGGCGGGAGCGCTGCTGTTTTGGCAGTCCAGGAAGCTGGACGACTACACAGCCCAGCTGTCCTTGGGAGATAAATACCTGGAGGAGCTGGACTATGAAAACGCGGAGATCGCTTACAAAAAGGCCATTGAAATTGATGAGAAGCGCGCTTCTGCCTATGTGAATCTGTCAGTGGTATACGTGAAGCAGAACCGTTTTGCGGAGGCCAGAGAGCTTTTGGCCGAGGCTGAGGAAAAGGTTTCCGGAGAGCAGGCGCTGCAGGCAGTTCAGGAACAGCTGAGCCGCGTAGAGCAGCAGGAAGAGAGGTATCAGCAGGAGACCCAGGCGGAAAGCACCCCTGCCCCCACGTCCTCGCCCACGCCGGAGGATCAGGAAAGTTCCCGGATAAAGACCGGCGTGTACGTAAGTCAGGATAATCCTGAGGATACCCTGACCATCGAGGAGGTTCGGGAAAATCAGGCGGTGGTTTTCACCGTGTTCTGGCACAGAAGGGCCGCCATGAGCCAGGCTGAGGCCGGGCTTTCGGGAAATACAGGCACCTTCAGCTACTATGAGCAGGGGGCCAAGATGGCGGCGGGAACTCTGGAATTCCAGGAAAATGACACCATTGTGCTGAATCTGGAGCAGAGCGCTCTGCCCAATGTAGAGCCGGGAAGCACCACTTACGTGATGCCCACCCCCGAGGAGGAGGCGGCACAAAAGGCCGCCCAGGCGGAGGAGATTCGCCAGTGGCTCACCCAGGGCAGCGGCCAGTGGTACAAGGATGATGTCCTGGAGGAACCGGAAGCGGTGAACTTCCAGTTTCAGGAGGACGGCACGGCGGTATATTGGCCGAAGCAGAAGGAATACGTGAACACCACCAGCTACACCCTGGATGGAGAGCAAATCACCATCACCTTCCTGGCCCTGGACACCCTGGAGCCGGTACCCCTGACTTACCAGGTGAGCTGCTTCACGGCGGGGGAGAATTATAGGATACGGCTGGATTTCGTGAGCACAGAGGCGGACGTCAGCCAACTCTACGGCTTTGCCGAGCTTGTGCCCGGCTGGTATACGCTGGCCTGAGAGGGTTGGAGGGGCCGGTCCGGCCTCCGGGGAGGAGTGCCCCGGTATCAAGGAGCTAGCGGCTGATCCGGTGCTCCTTGATGGCCTTCATCCAGTCCAGCACGTGGCTGCAGAAGAGCTCAATGTCCGGGTTAGGGCTGGAATCTTTTCGGGTCAGCATGTAGGTGGACCAGCGGTAGGTGCCGTCGGAGAAGGGGATCAGCGCCAGGCTCTCATCCTGCATATCGTCAAAGATAAAGTCCACGGTGACGGAGATTCCTTTATTCTGCTTTACCATTTTATGACAGAGGCTAAAGCCGCTGGTTTCGAAGACAATATTTGGCTCGAAGCCGGCGGCTCGGCATTTATCCACAATAAAATGATGAATCCAGAACTCGCTGCTCTCCAGAAACAGAGGCTCCCCCTGCAGATCGCCGATGGTGACGGAGGAGCGCCGGCTTAAGGGGTGCTCCCGGTTCACCAGGAGCTTGATGGAAAAGCTCTCCAGCTTGGCGGCGCGGAGGCTGCCGAAGTCCGCGGGCCCTATGGTGAAGGCCACATTTCCCTCCTGGGCGGCAAAGAGGCGCTCCACCTGCTTGTCCGGGTACTCCCGATAATTCAGGGTGATCTCCGGGTGCTTCTGGCGAAAGGCCCAGAGACATTCCGGGGTGACCAGCCGCAGGATTCCGTAGGCGGACAGAAGATCGATCTCATGGCGCTGGCGCTTGGATATTTCCCGGATACCGCTTTTCAGGGAGTAGGAGACATCCAGAAATTCCTGAAGATGATCCGCCAGATACTGGCCAGCCTCTGTGAGGGTGACGCCGGAGGCGGTGCGGTTCAACAGGGCAGTCCCCAGCTCGAATTCCAGATTTTTCACGGTTTTGCTGAGCCCCTGGGGCGTTATATACAGGGAGTGGGCAGCCTTAGTGATACTTTTTTCCTGACAGATCATTTTAAAATATTCCAAATCCTGAACATCCATAGAAAATTTCCTCCTGAAAAAAATCGTTGATAGGCCTCAAGCTTTTATTGATGGAAGCCGGGGGAAGGGCATGGTATGATAAATACGAATTCACTTATTATATTTTAGCAAAAAAGGGGTCTGCTGTCATCGGGCGGGCTCCTTTTTTGTATGCCTGCCTATCAATAAAAAATTGACGGGGTGCAAGGATTCGTTGATGGGCGGCAAGGCTTGGCCGATTGTATAATAAAGATACCCTCTCTTTACAAGAGCACACACGGTCGATAAAGAGTAAATTTTGAGACCTGCTGTGTTACTTTCAATCAGCGTACCACTCAGTACGCTTCATTCAAGTGCCTTGCAGGGCACAAAATTTATCTCTTTTCGACTCTACGACCTCAATCATGAAGATTTTCGTGATTTGCAAGGCAGACGATTGAGGATAACGCCGCAAATCGCGAAAATATCATGGATTGAGGCGTGTGTGTCCTTGTAAAGAGAGGGTAAATACGCATACGGAAAAATCGCGATAAGGAGGAAAACAATGGCCGAGTTTAAACTGACATCGATTGAAGAATTTGAAGCAGCCACAGAGCGGCTTTTGGAGACGGGAAGAAAGGTGGGAGCTGACTCCTGGCAGATGCGGGTGAAAAATCAGACGCCCCACTGTAAGTTTGGAGAGCAGGGAATTTGCTGCCGGATCTGCTCCATGGGACCCTGCCGGATTACGCCCAAGGCTCCCCGGGGAATCTGCGGCTGTGACGCCCACGGCATTGCCGGAAGAAACTTCCTGCGCTTTGTGGCCGGAGGAGCCGCCACCCATTCCGATCACGGAAGAGAGATCTGCCATACCCTCACCACCGTGGCCCCGGACGGCAACTATAAGGTGAAGGACGCGGAGAAATTGATCCGCATCGCCAAGGAGTGGGGCGTGGAGACAGAGGGAAGAGACATTTACGATCTGGCCCACGAGATGGCGGAGCTGGCTCTTTTGGAGTATGGAAAGCCCCACGGGGTTCAGCGCTGGCTGTCCAGGGCCCCCAAGCATACCCAGGAGATCTGGCACCGGGAGGAGATCGAGCCCAGAGCCATCGACCGGGAGGTTTCCACGGCCATGCACATGACCCACATGGGCAATTCCAGCAAGCCGGAAGCCCTGATCCGTCAGTCTCTGAGATCGGGAATGTCCGACGGCTGGGGCGGTTCCATGTGCGGAACGGAATTTTCCGACGTTATGTTCGGAACCCCCATGCCTGTGGATACGGAGGCCAACCTGGGGGTAATGAAAGAGGATTACGTGAATATCATCGTGCACGGACACGATCCCAGCTTATCCGAGATGATCTGCGAGTACGCCGATGATCCGGAGATGATCCAGCTGGCCAAATCCCTGGGAGCTCAGGGCATCAACGTGGCCGGTGTCTGCTGTACCTCCAACGAGGTGGCTATGCGCCGGGGAATCCCCATGGCCGGAAACTTCCTGCAGCAGGAAAATGTGGTGCTCACCGGAGCCTGCGAGGCCATCGTGGTGGACGTGCAGTGTATTTTCCCGGCTTTGGGGCCCTTAAGCAAATGCTTCCACACGAAGTTTATCACCACCTCCCCCATCGCCCAGATGCCGGATTCTGATTTCATCCGCTTTGACGCCGAGAGCGCCGGGGAAAACGCCAAGAAGATCGTGCGCACGGCGGTGGAAAATTTTGTAAACAGAAAGCCGGAGCTGGTACATATTCCCCAGCTGAAGCAGAAGGCCACCGTGGGCTATTCTGTGGAGGCCATCGTGAAGACCCTGGATCAGGTAACCAATTCCCAGGTGGATGTGCTGGGAACCACCAAGCCCCTGATCGAGTGCATTACCTCCGGTGTGCTCCGAGGCGCCGTGGCCATGGTTGGGTGCAATAATCCCCGGGTTCGCCCGGATTCCGCTCACATTGAGCTGATGAAGAAGCTGATTAAAAATGATATTATCCTGGTACTCTCCGGCTGCTCTGCCCAGGCAGCTGCCCGGGCGGGACTCATGGACAAGGAGGCTAAGAATCTCTGCGGCGCCGGACTGAAGCGCGTCTGTGAGCTGGCAGATATTCCTCCGGTGCTGCACATGGGCTCCTGCGTGGATATTTCCCGAATGATGGTGCTGGCTTCCCAGCTGGCCAAGGATTCGGGACTGAACATTTCCCAGCTGCCCCTGGTGGGCTGCGCTCCCGAGTGGATGTCCGAGAAGGCGGTTTCCATCGGAAATTACGTGGTGGCCACAGGTATCGACACCTTCCTGGGTGTGGAGCCCCAGGTGAGCGGCTCCTCCCAGGTGACGGAGCTTTTAACCGGCGGCATCCGCGACTGGGTGGAGGCTGCCTACACGGTGGAGACCGATATTGAGAAGCTGGGCGATATGATGATCGCCAGAATAGAAGAGAAGCGCGCGGCGCTGGGAATCTAGGAAAGGGGAGAAAGCCATGACTTTATTTGAGAGAGTATTTAATGGAAATGACGCTGTGTATGGCCTGACTGAGAGCGCCATCGACAATGCCATCGCCCAGTACGGCGAGGACAAAGCTGTCAGCTTCCCGGATACCGCTTACAGCCTT
>DVHU01000093.1 GCA_018711815.1 Candidatus Egerieimonas intestinavium | reverse complement strand
GTAGAAAATTAGGGGCAAATATCTTGCATTAGGATATATTGCATAAAAATAAAAGCAAAATTTTGTACAATATAAGGATTTACTACAAATAGAAATATGTTTATAATCATCCTATAAATTAAATTTAAAATTTGATTTTAAATTTGAAAAGGAGGATGTCATGAACAAAAATTTGATCGCCATCACGGATTGTGATCACGATGACATTGAAGTGGAATCTCGAGTAATGGCAAAAGAAGGACTGGAAGCCGCTTGGTATTGCTGCAAGACAGAAGAGGAGCTGATCCGAGACTGCAAAGGGTACAGAGTTTTGATTAATCAGTACGCTCCCATGACTGAGAAGGTTTTTCAGGCGCTTAGTCCTGAATTGCGAGTGGTGGTTCGTTATGGAGTGGGTGTAGACAACGTGGATCTGGCGGCAGCTACGAAATATGGTGTGAAGGTCTGCAATGTTCCGGATTACGGTATGTACGAAGTGGCAGATCAGGCGGTTGCGCTGACACTGGCTTTAACCAGAAAGGTGGTATTTTGCAATAACCGAGTAAAAAGCGGTGTGTGGAATTACCAGGAAGCGATTCCTATTTATCGTCTCTCCACCCAGACTGTGGGTATCATCGGCATCGGCAGAATTGGAAGCGCCTATGCGGAGCGAATGAAAGCCTTCGGAATGAAAGTTTTGGCCTATGATGAGTACGCCCGAAAAGCTGGAAGGGCTCAGGACTATATGGAGATGGTAGGGCTGGAGGAGCTTTTGGAAAGATCAGATGTCATTTCTATTCACTGCCCATTGGATGGTAACCGCGATCTGATTGCAGGGTCGGAACTGAAAAAAATGAAAAAAAGCGCCTATCTGATCAATGTCTCCCGAGGAGGGATTGTCAATGAGAAGGATCTGTATATGGCCTTAAAAGACGGTGAGATTGCGGGCGCTGCCTGTGATGTGTTCAGTCCGGAGCCGATAGCCCGGGATAATCCGCTGTTAACTCTGGAGAATTTTTTGGCTACACCTCATATTGCCTGGTACTCTGAGCAGGCTGCCCTGGATTTGGAGCGCAAGGTGGCCGAAGAGGCGGTGCGGGGGGCGTTAGATCAGCCTTTACTGAACGTGGTGAACAAATAGAAGCAGCAAAGGAAGCGTGAGAAATGAATTTATTTGATATCAAGGGCCAAAAGGCTATTGTAACCGGCGGTACCAGAGGATTGGGACGTGGAGTGGCGGAAGGCCTGATGGAAGCGGGGGCTGAGGTGGTGGTGATCGGCAGTTCCAGTCATGTTCAGGAGGCTGTGGAGGAATTTCGAGGGCGAGGGTTTAACGCTCACGCTGTACAGGCGGATCTGAGCTGTGAGATGCAGCTGCGGGAGGGGTTTTCCCAAGCGATGGGCTTATTGGGAGGGCAGCTGGATATTCTCGTTCAAGCAGCGGGAGTACAGCGCCGTCATAAAGCCGAAGAGTTTCCTGTGGAAGATTGGAATCTTGTGTTGGACGTAAATCTAACAGCAGTATTTAAGCTCTGCCAATTAGCGGGAAGAGTGATGCTGCGGCAGAAAAGAGGTAAGATTATCAATTTTGCTTCCATGCTGACCTATTTTGGCGGTTATACTGTGCCAGCCTATGCGGCCAGCAAAGGCGGCGTGGCCCAGCTGACTAAAGCTCTCGCTAACGAGTGGGCCGGGCAGGGGATCAATGTAAATGCAGTGGCCCCTGGTTATATGGCTACCAGTATGAATACGGGACTGCTTCAGGACGAGAAGCGCAACGCCTCCATCACAGCCCGAATCCCGGCAGGGAGATGGGGAACTCCTGAAGACGTGAAAGGAGTGGCGATTTTTCTGGCCTCCCATGCCTCAGACTACCTTAATGGAGCGGTGATCCCAGTGGATGGCGGCTATCTGGGCTGCTAGAGATTTTACTATATTGTATTTATAAGCATGCGCTTATAAAAGATAAACATTCAAAGGAGGATTTGAACATGAAAAAAAGGATTTTGGCTGCGGTTCTGGCGCTGACAATGGTATTTTCATTGGCAGCCTGCAAGGGTGAGGAGAAGAAGGAAGAGTCCGCTGGTGCCCAGACGGAAGCTTCTGGCACAGAAAAAGAGGAAGTTTCAGCCGATGGGGAAAAGGCAGAGGCACTGAAAATTGGCGTTTCCCTTCCTAATCAGACAAATGTATTTTTCCTGCAGATTGTAGACGGAATTAAATCTGCTATCACCGGAGAGGCAGACGAGGTGGTAATCGCGGATGCCAACGGAGATCAGAACAAGCAGCTGAACGATGTAACCGACATGATTAATCAGGGGTGTAACGTAATCGCCCTTTCTCCTATTAATTCTGAGGGTGTGCGTGCCACGCTGGAATATTGCCAGGACGCGGGGGTTCCGGTTATCGCCTTTAACGTAGGGGTAGCAGACAACCTGAAAAGCTTAGTGGAAACTACCATTGTTTCCGACAATGAGGTGGCAGGACACATGTGTGCACAAGCTTTGGCGGAGGCTCTTGGCGGAGAGGGCAAGGTGGTAGAAGTTACCTTCAGTACCACCACCACCTGTTACCAGAGGCAGAAAGGCTTTGAGGATGAGATTGCCGCCAACTATCCGGGAATCGAGATCGTGCAGTCTAAGGATGTGGAAAAGGCCACTGCTGATTATTCTCAGCCTATTATGGTGGATTTTATTAACGCCAATCCGGATATTACCGGTGTATTTTGCATCAATGATCCCACAGCCAGAGGCGCTATCGCGGCGATAAAGGAAGCTGGATTAACTGACAAAATTAAGGTGGTATCCGTGGACGGTTCCGATGAGGGTAAAGAATTTATCCGTTCTGGAGAGATGGTGGCATCTGCTGCCCAGCAGCCGGAGCTGATTGGTGAGAAGGTTACCACAGCTGCCTACAAGCTGATAGCTGGTGAGACTGTTGAAACTGACGACATCATTGATATGTACATAATTGATGCCAGCAATGTGGATGATGCTGAGTAAGCTGAATCTGTTGAGATGAGACTTGATGGAAAGGGAGGCGGGGCATACGTCCTGCCCCTCTGCCTGTCTGTCCCGATAGCCCGGATTGGCCCAGCGGCGACAGGCATGAAAGGAAAGTGGTGGAATGTCAAATGAATACGTCCTGGAAATGGACAACATTGTGAAATCCTTTGCCGCCAATCGTGTGTTGGATGGCGTAACGATTAAAATCAGGCCAGGAGAAGTACGGGCGCTGATGGGGGAAAATGGCGCGGGTAAATCCACACTGATGAAGATCCTGGGCGGTATCTACGATGCGGATGAAGGGAAAATCACCATAGATGGAAAGTCTGTAGAAATAAGGTCTGTGGATGATGCCCGAAAATACGGTATAAGTTTTATTCATCAGGAAATCAGCAACGTTCCCAGTATGAATGTGGCAGAAAATTTCTTCTTAGGACATGAGCCGAAAACAAAATTGGGGACAGTGGATTACCGAAAAATGCACCGGGAGACTAGATCAGCCCTGGATGTGCTGGGGATCAAAATTTCCACAGACAGGCTGATTCACGGTCTGTCCATTGCTCAGCAACAGATGTTGGAAATTGCCCGGGCTATCAACGAGAATGCCAAAATATTGATTATGGATGAACCGACAGCCTCCTTAACCAACCATGAGGTGGACGAGCTTTTTGCCCAAATCAAGGCTTTAAAAGAGAAGAAGGTGGCCATTATTTATATTTCCCACCGCATGGAGGAGACTTTTAGAGTTTGCGATACGGTAACAGTACTGAGAGACGGGCAGTTTATCGGAACTAAAGAAACGGCAAAGACAAATGAAACAGAACTGATCAGCATGATGGTTGGCCGGCAGTTTGAGAGCATGTATGGAAACACTGTGGTTGCAGGCAAGGAAACCGTTATGGAGGTTTGCGGCTTGACCAGTGAGCTGGTTAAAGATGTGTCCTTTGAATTGAAGCGAGGCGAAATTTTGGGCTTTTCCGGACTGGTAGGCGCGGGCCGCACAGAGATGGTACGGGCACTCTTTGGAATTGACAAAATTCTTTCCGGAACGGTGACCATTGAAGGAAAACAAGTAAAGATTAAGGTGCCCTGGGACGCGATACGGGCAGGGATTGCGCTGGTGCCAGAGGATCGCAAGGGCCAGGGACTGTTTTTGAACCACAGTATTTCTACGAACTTGACTTTTCAGGTTCTGAACCAATTTATCCGCCATCTTCGGATCAACGGAAAAAAAGAACGGGCTGTGATTCAGGAGTACAAGGATAAATTATCCATTCGGATGGCCAGTGTGAATCAGAAGGCAGGGGAGCTCTCTGGCGGAAATCAGCAGAAGATCGTAATATCCAAATGGCTGGCAGCCCATCCCAAAGTATTGATTCTGGACGAGCCCACCCGTGGCATCGATGTGGGGGCCAAAGCGGAGATATATGATTTGATGAGAAATCTCACGAAAGAAGGCGTCTCTATCATCATGATTTCTTCAGAGCTGCCTGAAATTCTCAATAACTCCAGCCGCATCGCAGTGATGAGCGAGGGGCGGCTTGTTAAAATACTTGATCCCGCAAAGGATGAAATCTCCCAGGAGATTATCATGTCTTATGCGGTGGAAGGAGGAAATATCATCCATGCCTAATACAACGAAAACTTCAACGGATTCCTACGGCGGTATTGTGTATGTCCCCTTAGCGTGGTTTAAACGCAATCTGGGAGCAATGATTGCTCTGGTGCTGATGTGCATACTGCTCTCTGTGACCACGGATTCCTTTTTGGTTTCCACAAATATTCTCAGCACATTGAGAAATGTCTGCGTCAACTGTCTTATTGCTTTTGGTATTACGTGCGTGCTGATCTGCGGCGGTATTGATCTTTCTGTGGGCTCTGTGGCTGCGGCAGCCGGTGTTACGGCGGTACAGCTGGCAAATCGGGGACTTCCTGTGGTGCTGTGTGTGGCGGTAGCCCTGGCGCTGGGCGTGGCGGTAGGTTTGGTCAATGGATTGGTGGTTGCCAATACAGACCTGCCCCCCTTTATTATCACGCTTTCCACACAGATTACTGTGCGCGGTGTCAGCTATATTCTTACCGGGGGCCAGCCTTCTCAGTGTGTCAATGAGAACTTTAATATGTTAGGTTCCGGCAGCTTGCTGGGGCTGCCCATTCCTGTACTGATTGTCGTTGGCGCTATGGTGATTCTGTTCTTTGTGATGAATCGCACATGCTTTGGCCGCCATGTCTATGCAGTGGGCGGAAACCGGGAATCTGCCCGCTATGCAGGCGTGAATGTAAAATGGGTGCAGGTTCGCGTATTTATGATCAGTGGACTAATGGCAGCGTTGGCAGGAGTGGTACTTGCAGCCCGGTTATACTCAGGACAGCCAAACGTCGGTGAAGGCTTTGAGCGTGATGCTATCGCTGCGTCGGTGCTGGGCGGAACCTCCATGGGAGGCGGCGTGGGTACGCTGGGCGGAACAGTCATCGGCGTGTTGATTATCGGCGTACTGAACAACGGAATGAATCTGCTGCGCATTGATACCTATTGGCAGTATGTGGTCAAGGGTGTTGTAATCTTGGGAGCTGTCTATATGGATTATCTGAAGCGTGTTCGCGCCAGCAAGAAATAGAGGTGAAGAAAAAGATATGGAACATCAACAGCTGGAAGCTCTTTGCCGACAAATGCGGAGAGATATTTTGGAGATGATAGGTGCCGCCTCCAGTGGACATCCGGGGGGATCGCTGTCCGCAGTGGAATTGATAGCGGGAATTTATGCACAGATGCGCGTGGATCCGCGTTATCCGGAAGATCCTGATAGGGATCGATTTATCCTCAGCAAAGGACATGCGGCGCCATGTTATTACGCTGTGTTGGGGGAACTGGGCTTTTTTGACAAAAATGAATTTCAACATTTTCGCCAGCTGCACAGTATTCTTCAGGGGCATCCGGATGCGAAAAAAGTCCCGGGGGTAGATGCCTCCACCGGCTCTTTGGGACAGGGCGTATCCGTAGCTGTGGGTATGGCCCTGGGGGCTAAGACCGCGGGAAAGGCTAGCAGGGTTTATACTTTATTAGGTGACGGCGAATTACAGGAGGGGCAAGTCTGGGAGGCCTGTACGGCGGCTGCTCACTATGGTTTGGATAATCTGACCATTGTAATTGACAATAATGGTTTGCAGATTGACGGCACCAATGACCAGGTGATGTCTTTGGGAAATCTGCGCTTGCGGTTTGAGGCCCTGGGAATGGACGTGATTGAGCTTTCGGACGGCAATGATCTGAGCGCAGTGTGCCATGCGCTTGCCATTCCTCCGGCTTATGGGAAACCAAGATGTATTATTGCCCATACCGTAAAGGGGAAAGGGGTTTCCTTTATGGAAAACCAGGTGGGCTGGCATGGCAAAGCGCCGTCCCCCCAGGAACTGCAGATGGCGCTTAAAGAATTGGAGGGCTCAGGCGATGAGTGAGAAAAAAGCAATTCGGGCGGCTTACGGGGAAGCCCTGGCTGATCTGGGAAAAAGAAATAAAAAAATTGTGGCTCTGGACGCGGACCTGGCCCACGCGACCATGACGCAGAATTTCGCTGATGCTTGTCCAGATCGCTTTTTCAACGCAGGAATTGCGGAGGCAAATATGGTAGGGATGGCAGCAGGGCTGTCTACAATGGGTTACATTCCTTTCTGCAGCACCTTTGCTGTGTTTGGCGCGGGCCGGGCCTGGGAACAGGTGCGAAACAGTGTTGCATATCCCGGGCTCAATGTGAAATTAGCCATGACGCATGCGGGTATTACTCTGGGTGAGGATGGCGGCAGCCATCAGGCAGTGGAGGATCTGGCGCTGATGCGGGTAATCCCGGGAATGACAGTGATCGTACCCTGTGATGCCAATGAGACGGTTCGGGCGGTGGAGGCGGCTGCTCAGATGGAGGGCCCCGTTTATCTGCGCCTGGCACGGCCTGCCACGGAAGTTTTTGAGCAGGAGATGCCTTTTGTAATCGGGAAGGCAAATGTCCTCCGCCAGGGCCAGGATGTGGTGCTGTTTGCCTGCGGAATTCTGGTGGCCACTGCGTTAGCGTGCGCAAAAGCCTTGGAAGCGGAAGGAGTTTCTGCCGCCGTGGTAAATGTACATACCATCAAGCCCCTGGATGTGGGATGCGTGCGGGAAATGGCAAAGAAGTGCAGGCGAGTGGTTACTCTTGAGGAGCATAGCGTTATTGGCGGATTGGGAGACGCGGTGGCCTCGGCATTGATGGGAGAGGGAAGCTTTGTTTTTCGCAAAATCGGTGTGGATGACAGATTCGGACAGTCGGGAAAACCGGAAGATCTTTTGCAGGAATACGGTCTGGATGCCCAAAGCGTGCTGACCCAAATTCAGCATGTTTTGCAGGAGCGGATTTAGCAAGCTAAGGCATGATTTTTAGATGATAGGAGGAGTGTGTAAAATGAAAATTGCATTAATTAATGAAAACAGCCAAGCTCCAAAGAATGAGCTGATCTATAATACGCTGAAAAAAGTTGTGGAGCCTATGGGACATAGCGTTGATAATTATGGTATGTACAGTGGGACAGATAAGGAATGGCTGACCTACGTTCAGAACGGAATTTTGGCCGCGGTTCTTTTAAACAGCAAGGCGGCGGATTATGTAATTACCGGGTGCGGAACTGGTGAGGGAGCTATGCTGGCACTCAACAGTTTTCCAGGGGTTCTCTGCGGTCATGTGGTGGATCCCAGCGATGCCTATATGTTTGCGCAAATCAACGATGGAAACGCCATCTCTCTGCCCTTTGCCAAAGGCTTTGGCTGGGGCGGGGAGTGTAATTTGGAATATATTTTTGAGAAACTGTTCGGCTTTGGAAGTGGAAACGGGTATCCTCCGGAGAAGCGGCAAGTGGAACGGGAGAATAAAAAAATTTTAGACGGGGTTCGCGCCCATACCTTGAAAGATTTGGTCACTTGTCTAAAGGGGATAGATCCCGAGCTGGTCAAGGGGGCTCTGGGCGGCAGACATTTTAAGGAGCTGTTTTACGCTAGTGCCAAGGATCCGGATATTATCTCGTATGTGAAGAGCGTTGTTGGAGAATAAGAGATGAGAAAAGGTGCGATTTTAGTCGGCGAACCCATGGGGCTTTTTATTGCCCAAGAGGAAGGAGAACTGTCCCGGGTTGGGAACTACAGCCTGGCGGTGGCCGGAGCGGAATTTAACGTGGCGGTAGGGCTGGCGCGGCTGCGGCTGCCGGTTGCTTATCTGACCTGTCTGGGCGCGGATCCTTTCGGGGAAAGAATTTTTCAGACGCTGAAGGACAATGACATCAGCGGGGAGTTTGTGAGCTTTTCCGAGGAAAGGCCCACAGGATTTATGATGAAAAATAAGGTTCGAGAAGGGGATCCGAAGATTTTTTATTTCCGAAAAGGATCCGCAGCCTCCGGACTTTCCTGGAAGGATGTAGATCGGGTGGACTTTTCCGGATACGGCTTCCTGCACATGACGGGAATCCTTCCGGCGCTGTCAGAGAGCACCCGGGAAGCCGCCTATTATCTGATGAAGAAAGCCCGGGAGGCGGGATTAAAGGTGAGTTTTGATCCCAATCTGCGGCCTCAGCTGTGGCCGGATCAGAGTACCATGATCCGGGTAATCAACGAGCTGGCATCCCAGGCGGATTATGTATTTCCTGGGGAGGCGGAAGGAGAGATTCTGTGCGGTACACGAGATCCGCAGGCCATAGGCAGCTTTTACCTGCAGCGAGGAGCCGGGATGGTTG
Organism: Candidatus Egerieimonas intestinavium; assembly: GCA_018711815.1. Classification (GTDB taxonomy): domain Bacteria; phylum Bacillota; class Clostridia; order Lachnospirales; family Lachnospiraceae; genus Egerieimonas; species Egerieimonas intestinavium. Next base: position 2,703 of record DVHU01000093.1, on the reverse strand, counting down.
TTACCAAGCTGGGAAGCCGGGGGGCATATTTGATGACTGCTCAGGAGCAAGTATTGGTGCCGGGTTTTCCTGTGGAACAGGTGGTAGATACTGTGGGGGCTGGCGATGGGTTTGCCGCGGGTGTTCTGAGTGCGCTGATGGAGGAGAAAACCTTATATGAAGCTGTGCGCAGAGGAAATGCGGTGGGAGCAATTCAGGTAACCAGCGTAGGAGATAATGACGGTCTTCCCACCAGGGAGGAACTGGCAGCTTTTATGGGGCAAGAGCTATAGGAAGGGATAGAAGGTTTGAAGTGAATGAAGATGAGTAACCAGTTGAAGCAAATAAAAGAAATCGGCTTTGTGCCGCTGATTGTACTGGAGGAGTCTCAGGACGCTGTTCCTCTTGCGAGAGCCCTTCAAAAAGGCGGGATTCCTGTGGCGGAGGTTACTTTCCGTACGAATGCGGCCCTGGCATGTATAGAAAAAGTGGCGGAAGAAATTCCGGAGATGTTGGTGGGAGCAGGGACTGTACACACCGCAGAACAGGCGAAGGATGCCGTGGCGGCAGGAGCCTCCTTTATTGTGACCCCAGGCTTTCAGCCGGAGGTGGTGCGTTGGTGTGTGGAGAATCAGATAGATGTGATACCGGGAACAGTGTCGCCTTCGGATGTGGAACAGGCCCTGGGATTTGGGCTTGAAGTTTGTAAATTTTTCCCTGCGGGTGCATACGGTGGAGCTGAGACGCTGAAGGCGCTGGCAGGCCCCTATGCCGGTATTTCTTTTATGCCTACGGGGGGCGTCAGTGAGGGAAATATGTTAGAATATTTGTCTCTCCCCAACGTGGCTGCGGTTGGCGGCAGTTTCCTTTGCCCGGATTCCTTGGTGAAAGCTAAGGACTGGGATGGGATCTCCTCCCTCTGCCGGCGGCTGGTACAGAAGCTTTTGGGGTTTGAGTTAGCCCATGTAGGCATCAACACCCTGGATGCTGCTGAGGCAAAGCTGGTAGCAGAACGATTGGGATTCCTGTTCGGTAAAGAGGTGACAGAATTTCCGGGAGCTTACTTTTCTGGAAACATTGCTGAGGTGGTGAAAGGAAGCTATCTGGGAACCATGGGGCATATAGGAATTAATACCAGAGATATAGAGCGTGCCATAGCTTATTTTGAGCGCCTGGGGGTTGAATTGGATTATACCACGGAATCCCGTGACCGGCAGGGAAGGCTGGGAGCCATTTATTTTAAGGAACAGATTGGAGGCTTTGCCGTGCATTTGCGGCAGGCTTGAAAGCTGGATTGAATATAAGATAGGGCGAAAGCTTTGCCTGAGGCCCTGCTGGAGGCATTGAAAAGCGTCCCCAAAGTCAAAACTTCTTTTGGACTCATGTACAGGAAGTTCTGGCTTTGGGGACGTTTTAGATTTTGTGGCTCACAAGAAAACAAAATTTTCTGGTTGACAAATACCCCATAAGGGTATATGATAGAGCCATAAAACAGATACCCCATGAGGGTATTGGAAAGGAGACAGCCCAGATGAAAACAGAGGTTTACGATATTAAAGGTATGACCTGCGCCTCCTGCAGCGCTGCGGTGGAGCGGGTGACCCGAAAGCTGGAGGGAGTGGAGAGCAGCCAGGTGAATCTGGCCACCAACAAGATGACCATCACCTACGACGAGGAGAAGCTGGGGCCGGAGCAGATTATCGCCAAGGTGCAGCGGGCCGGGTTCGACGCGGAGCAGGCCCATGAGAAGCAGAAGGAAGAGCAGCAGGAGGAGGTTCTGGAGGCGGAGGAGGCCCAGCACAAGATCAAGCGGCGGCTGATTGTCAGCATCATTCTGGCGGTACCTCTTCTGTACCTGTCCATGGGGCATATGCTCCCCTTTACGCTGCCGCTGCCGGAATTTCTCGACATGCACCACAATCCCATGAATTTCGCTCTGGCGCAGCTGGTGCTCACGGTGGGGATTTTGATCTGCGGGAGAAAGTTCTATATTGTAGGGTTTAAGACGCTGTTCCGGGGTCATCCCAACATGGATTCCCTGGTGGCCATCGGAACGGGCAGCGCCTTTATCTACAGCCTGGTGATGACAGCGCTCATCCCCCGGAACCCGGAAAACGCTATGAATCTTTACTTTGAATCCGCGGCGGTGGTGGTGACGCTGGTCATGCTGGGAAAATACCTGGAGAGCAGAAGCAAGGGCAAGACCTCGGACGCCATCCGCAAGCTCATGGAGCTGGCCCCGGATGTGGCGGTGCTCATTGAGGACGGCCAGGAGCGGGAGGTCAAGGTAGAGGAAGTAAAAACAGGGGATCTTCTGCTGGTTCGCCCCGGCAGTAAGGTGCCCCTGGACGGCACAGTGGAGCAGGGCAGCGGCAGCGTAGATGAGTCCATGCTCACCGGTGAGAGTATTCCGGTGGAAAAAGAAGTGGGGGACAGCGTCATCGGCGGAAGCATGAATTACGACGGCGCCCTGAGGATTCGGGTAACCCACACCGGATCGGACACCACCCTGGCCAAGATTATCAAGCTGATGGAGGACGCCCAGGGAAAGAAGGCGCCCATCTCCAAGCTGGCGGATACGGTGGCCGGGTATTTTGTCCCCACAGTTATCGGTATTGCCCTGCTGGCAGCGGTGATCTGGGCTATTGCCGGACACAGCCTGGCCTTTGTGCTGACGGTATTTGTGTGTGTGCTGGTGATTGCCTGCCCCTGCGCCCTGGGGCT
>DVHU01000092.1 GCA_018711815.1 Candidatus Egerieimonas intestinavium | reverse complement strand
GCCCTGGGCTTCGGCAACTGCCCCATCTGTGTGGCAAAGACCCAGTACAGCTTAACGGACGACCAGACCAAGCTGGGAGCGCCCACAGACTTCGAGGTAACGGTGCGCAACCTGAAGATTTCCGCAGGAGCAGGCTTCATCGTAGCCCTGACCGGAGAGATCATGACCATGCCCGGCCTGCCCAAGGTACCGGCTGCAGAGCGCATCGACGTGGACGAGACCGGAAAGATCTCCGGACTGTTCTAATCTGACATAGAGATGTAAGACGCGCGCCGCCAGGCGCACACTAAAGGGAGCTATTGCATTACGCGATATTCGCCAATGCAATAGCTCCCTTTTTCTGTTCAAGCTTCCTTCTTGTTGAACCAAAGGCCCAGATCTTTATTTCTATAGAAACATCTGTACCAAAAATACCGCCGCCGAGGCGCCCACCGCCACGGTCAGCAGCCCTTTGCGCAGGAAGGCCAGGAGCACCGCCACCGCTGTGCCCGCAGCCGCCCCCCAGATGCTGCCCTCCCCGGTGGAGGCGCCGGTGCTGTAGAAGATGGCCGGAAAGGTCATGGCCGCCAGCACCGCGTAGGGCACATAATAGAGGAAGGACTGCACAAATACACTTTTAATCTTCTTTCGGAAAATGGCCATGGGCAGCACCCGGATCAGGTAAGTCATCCCGGCCATAATCCCCATACAGATCAACAAATATGACATGTTCATTGCTTCTCCTCCCCTCTCTCCGGGTCAATGGGAAACAGCAGGGCCGCCAACCCGCTGACCGCCAGAGTCACCAGGATAATGCTCCAGCCGGAGGACACCGCCTTCAGCATCGGCAAATAATAAAAAGCACTGGAGAGCGCCGCCGCCAAAAGCACCGCAAAGAGCACGCTTCTCTTCTCCCGGGCCGGGGGGATGATAATGGCAATAAACATTCCGTACAGGGCGATACCCAGGGCGTTGGAGATCATGGGCGGCAGCACCGAAGTAGCCACCGCTCCCACCAGGGTTCCGCCGGACCAGCCCAGCACCGGGGTGGCGATCAGCCCCGCCATGTAGGAGGCGGACAGGGGCCGGGGCTGCTGGATGGCCACGGCGAAGATCTCATCGGTGATCCCGAAAGCCACCGCCAGCCGCTGACCCAGGGTCATCCTCTCCTCCACCTTCTGGGACAGGGAGAGGGACATGAGGAAATAGCGGATATTGATAATCAGCATAGACACCGCCACCTCCACGTAGGTGCCGCCGCTGACGATGAGATTGGCACCGGCAAACTGCCCGGCGCTGGTAAGATTGGTGACAGAGATCACCACCGCCGCCCAGGCCGGAAGCCCCGACAGCACCGCCGTCACCCCGAAGGCCAGGGAGACGGAAAAATAACCCAGACAAATGGGAATCCCGTTACGGATTCCCAACATAAATTCATTTCGATTCATTTTCTCTCTTTTCTTAGCCTGCAATGGCTGTGTAAATCTCTTTAAACCCGGTAAGCGTCACCACGATCACGAGGATCGGAACGATGAAACGAATGCAGAACAGCCACAGCTTGGCCGCTCTGAACTTCCTGCCGTCGGCCTCAACCTCTTCCACCAAAAGCTCCGGCTTCCACTTCCAGCCGATGTAGTAGCACATGAAGATTCCGCCCAGGGGAAGCAGGATTTTGTCCGTGAGCATTCCCATAAAATCAAAGAAATTGTAGCTGAGAATCTTCACATCCGCCAGCGGCCCGAAGGACAGGGAGCTGGGGATTCCCACCAGGAAAATAACGATGGCCAGCGCCACCACTGCTTTTTTCCGGCTCCACTTAAAGGTATCGATGGCCAGGGAGCAGGTCACCTCCAGGAGAGCCACTGAACTGGTCACCGCGGCGAAGAACACCAGGATGAAGAACAGGAGGGCAAAAATTCCTCCCCCCGCAAAGGAACCAAACACCTGGGGCAGAGTCTCAAAGATCAGGGTGGGGCCCGCCTCCGGCTTCAGTCCAAAGGAGAATACCGCCGGAAAAATGGCGATGCCTGCCAGCACTGCCACAGAGGTGTCAAGGCCCACAACCGTAAAGCAGCTGCGGACGATGTTCTCCTTCTTGCTCAGGTAACTTCCGTAGGTGATAGTGATGCCCATGCAAAGGCTCAGGGAATAGAACACCTGGCCCAGGGCCGCACTCACGGAGCTGAGGCTGAAGTCCTCCAGCCGGGGAGCAAAGATAAAGGAGAGTCCCTCACCGGCGTTGGGCAGAGTCACACTTCTGACAATAATGACAAGCAAGATGATAAACAGAGCCGGCATCATAAATTTGCTGGCCTGCTCGATCCCTTTCACACCGAAGAAGCAGATCAGAGCCGTCAGCAGCATGAAAATACCGTGCCACAGGATAGGCTCCCAGGTCTGTGCCGTGAAGGCCGCAAAGTCTGCCGGCGCCTTCAGGCTGGTGGCGTAGCTGAATCCATACTTCAAGATCCATCCGCCGATTACACTATAATAGGAAAGAATAAAAAACGCGGCTAACACGCCGAACACGCCCACGATCTTTGCATGAGGGTGCACATCCTGGTAGGCCTGCACAGGATCATGGCGGGTCTTTCTTCCCAGGGACATCTCCATAATCATAACAGGGACTCCCAGAATGAAAATAAAAACCAGATAAGCTACCAGGAAGGAAAAGCCTCCGTTGGCGCCCATTAAATAAGGAAATTTCCATAGATTGCCCAGGCCCACTGCGGCCCCGGCGGTGGCCAGAACAAAACCCAGTTTGCTGGTCCACTGCGTGGAATTTTTCTTCATAAGTACCTCCCTCAGTTATTCCGACTTGAATCCTTATAATAGCACAAAATCCCCGTTTCCGCAAGACACCTTTGACGGAAGTAATACTAATCCTTGCCATCTGCGATTTTTAAAAAAGAGGCGCCCTCAGCTGGCGAATACCTCCGTATCCGCAGCGTGCGGCGCCCCTGGTTTCTTAGTGGTGGAACAGGCGGATTCCCGTAAAGGACATCACCATATCATATTTATCGCAGCAGGCAATCACCGCGTCATCCCGAACGCTTCCGCCGGGCTGGGCGATATACTTCACGCCGCTCTTATGCGCCCGCTCAATGTTGTCGCTGAAAGGGAAGAAAGCGTCGCTTCCCAGGGTCACATCCGTCATCTGATCCAGCCAGGCCCGCTTTTCCTCCCGGGTGAATACCTCCGGTTTTACCTTAAAAATCTTCTCCCAGGCGCCGTCCGCCAGCACATCCATGTACTCCTCGCCGATGTACACGTCGATGGCGTTGTCCCGGTCAGCCCGGCGGATGTTGTCCACAAAGGGCAGATTTAACACCTTGGGACACTGGCGCAGGAACCAGTTGTCCGCCTTCTGGCCTGCCAGACGGGTACAGTGCACCCGGGACTGCTGGCCTGCCCCCACGCCGATGGCCTGTCCGTCCTTGACGAAGCACACGGAGTTGGACTGGGTGTATTTCAGGGTGATCAGGGCAATCTTCATGTCCCGCTTGGCTTCCTCGGTGAGCTCCTTGTGGGCGGTCACTACGTTTTCCAGCAGCTCATCGTTGATGGGCAGCTCCTGGCGGCCCTGCTCGAAGGTGACACCGAAGACCTCCTTGTGCTCCAGGGGAGCGGGGACGTAATTCTCGTCAATCTGAATCACATTGTAGTTGCCGTTTTTCTTGGCCTTCAGGATCTCCAGGGCCTCCTGGGTGTAGCCCGGGGCGATGACGCCGTCGGACACTTCTCTCTTGATGATGGATGCGGTATCCTTATCGCAGACATCGGAGAGGGCGATAAAATCTCCGAAGGAGGACATACGGTCGGCGCCTCTGGCTCTGGCGTAGGCGCAGGCCAGGGGAGAGAGCTCTCCCATATCGTCCACCCAATAAATCTTCTTCAGGGTATCGCTCAAGGGGAGACCCACGGCGGCTCCCGCGGGGGATACGTGCTTAAATGATGTAGCCGCGGGCAGTCCGGTGGCTTTTTTAAGCTCCCGCACCAGCTGCCAGCCGTTGAACGCGTCCAGGAAATTGATGTATCCCGGCTTGCCGGAGAGCACCTGGATGGGCAGCTGGCCGCCGTCCGCCAGATAAATTCTGGAAGGCTTCTGATTGGGGTTGCATCCATACTTTAAGGCTAATTCTTTCATCTTTCTCCTCCTCTTTTCTCACTGATTTTTATTGACAATACGGGTCTCGCTCTTGCCTGTCTCCAAATCAATATAGCGAACAAACAGAGATACCTTGTTCTCCGGGTTCAGATTCTCCCACAGAAGCTTCGCGAAATCGTCTATATCATCCGGCACCGCCACCAGCTTGGGCTCTCCCTCAAAGCTGGGCAGGGGATTTCCGTCGCACTTGTAGGTGTGGATGAAATGTCCCTCCCCGGCCACACCGCAGCCGTAATCAAAGGTATAGCGGTTGCACACCTCCGGGTTGCCGTTGTTGCTCTTTAGGATAGAGAGGGAGTAGTGGAAGGCTCCGTCCTTCACCTCCATCATACCGGATATCCTGGGGGTATAATTGGGGGCGTCCGGCTCAAATTCCCGGGTGCGCAGGGACTGCTCAAAGGTGAGTCCTCTCTCCATACCCTCGTAGACGGTGTCCGTCTGGTCTCCGTTGGTGACGATGGTTACATCTCCCAGCACCCGCACCGGAGCGTAGATAATCAGGCTGGGATCCGTGAGCTTAGAGGGATCAAAGGCCTGGGTGCGGATTCCCTGTCCCTCCTGGACGAAAATCCGGTTCCGGCTGTTCTCGCTTCTCCCCATGATGAAATAGGCGGCCGCCGCTTTCTTTCCGTCGGCGGTCTTTCCCAGAATGATCCCTCTTCCCGGGTAACTGTTTTCCTGCAATTCCTTTTCCAGTACTACCATTTCCATGCGATTTCTCCTCTTCTCTCTTTATAACTTCCAGGGCGGGACAGGCCTCTTCTCTTTTGGGCAAACACAGCTTCTCCAAAATGAAAAAAAGCCTACCCATCCCAAGCATCTCTGCCCAGACGGTCGGCTTCCTAATCCGCTATACTCCCTGTGGTCAATTCCACTTCCGTCAGTCGTATAACTATTTAAAACATAGCATGATTTTCCCCGGTTGTCAACCGGGGTTTGCCGGTTTGTGCGGTTTAGGGCGATGGCTTTCAGCGGGGGAGGAAGGAGACAGTAATTTTTTCTCCCTGGTAGCCCTCCAGCTCCTGTCCGGCGGCGTAATAGGTAAGAAACAGACAGCCCCAGGAGACCACCTCGGTCCCCAGCAGCAGAAAACTTCCGCCAGCTGCCACAAGGAATACCGCCAGCACCCGGAATACATAGGGATCAATTCGAATCACCCGAAAGAACAGCGCCGCAGCCGCAGCCAGCAGAACCACCGGCTGCCACAGGGGCAGAAGCCCTGCCAGGCTTCCCAGAGCCAGGGCCAGCAGATGTCCCGACTGCCATCTCTGCAGAAAGGGATGAGCCCGACCGAAAGCCGGCGCCAGCAGAGTTAAAATAAAGCCCGGGTGCGCCTTATCCAGGAAAAAGCCCCCGACAAATACCGGCAGGAACCCCAAAACCGCGTCCAGGGCCCAGACCAGCAGCTGCCGGCTCCTCCCCTCCTTCTCCCGGGGAATGATTCGTTCAGGAATCAGGCTGCCCGCCAGATACCCTGCCACCGCAAATATCAGATATTTCATCACTCTCATCCTTTCCTCTCGCTACTCCCTGTCCGTCAAAGGCGGGGATAAAGCTCTCCTTGGCCGTCTCCCCCTTTTGCATATAGCCCTTGGTGACGCCCAGGCTCAGCGCATAATCTACCACCTGCCGATACTCATAGGTAGTCACCCTCCGATTCAGCTGGGGCCAGGCCCTCATCCGGGGCAGGGGCGTATACTGCTTCAGCAGACTCAGGTAAATCCTGTCCCCGTATCTCTCTCTCAGAAATCTGACCACCGCCTTGGAATCCTCCTTCTGCCCCGGCAGCACCAGATGGCGCACAATGACGCCCCGCAGCATCCTGCCGTCCGCCGCGAAAGCCTCCCCGCCGGCCTGGCGCACCATCTCGTCCAGGGCCCGGGCCGCCTGCTCCGGGTAATCCTCCGCCCGGGAAAGACGCCGGGCCAGCTCCCGGCTCCTATATTTGTAGTCGGGCAGCCACACATCCACCAATCCTTCCAGCAGCTTTAAGGTCTCCACCTTCTCATACCCGCCGGAATTGTACACCACCGGCAGGGTGAGTCCCTGCTCTTTGGCCAGCTCTAAGGCCCGCACGGTCTGGGGCACATACTGGGCCGCCGTCACCAGATTGATGTTGGCCGCCCCCTGATCCTGCAGCTCCAGAAAAATCTCCGCCAGCCGGGAGATCTCCACTGGCTCCCCGGCGGTGGCCACCGCAATATCATAATTCTGACAGTAGACACATTTTAGCCCGCAGCCGGAAAAGAAAACCGCCCCGGAGCCCTTCTCCCCAATGAGGCAGGGCTCCTCCCAGGGGTGCAGGGCCGCCCGGGCCAGGCGCAGGGTTTTGTCCACGCCGCAGAAGCCCTTCTGCCCCTGCCAGCGGTTGGCCCCGCAGTCTCTGGGGCAGAGGCGGCACTCCCGCAGAAGTCTCTCCATCATCCGATTCCGCCCATGAGCACACCCAGAATGTAAACTGCCAGGGTGAGTCCCACAAACACGTACTTAGTCACCGGCTCAAACCAGGCCCCCAGCTTCTTGCTCCGTCCCAGCTGCACCTGCTCCCGGGCGTAGCCCTTAGGGCATACCCAGAAGAACATCACCGCCGCCAGCAGGGCTCCCAGGGGAATCACGTAGATGGACACCGCATCCATCCAGAGGCTCACCATGTCGGCGCTCTCGATGAAAACTCCCACTGCCGCGGACACAACGGCCACCATGGCCACCGCTGCTCCCCGGGAGAGCTTCAGCTGCTCCTGCAGGGCCTCGATGGGCGTCTCAAAGAGATTCATCAGGGATGTCACCGCCGCAAAGATCACCGCGATGAAAAAGATCACCGCAAAGAGTCCTCCCAAGGGCATCTCCTGGAACACCGCCGGCAGGGTGATGAACATCAGCGGAGGACCCGCAGAGACGTCCAGTCTGAAGGCGAACACCGCGGGAATCACCACCATCCCCGCCAGCAGGGCGGCGCAGGTGTCAAAGAAGGCCACATTTCTGGCACAGCTGACCACGTCCACATCCTTCTTCAAGTAGCTTCCGTACACAATGGTGCCGGAGCCCGCCAGGGACAGGGAGAAAAACGCCTGGCCCAGGGCGTAGACCCAGGTCTGGACATTTAACAGCTCCTCCCAGCGGGGCACGAACAGATAGCGGTAACCGTCCAGGGCCCCGGGCAGGGTAATCACCCGCACCATCAAAATCAGGAAGAACACAAAAAACACCGGCATCATAAACTTATTCATTTTCTCAATGCCCCGGGACACCCCCAGAAGCATGATTCCAAAGGTTAAGGCCAAGCCCGCCATATGCCAGCCCACGCTGCCAAAGGCAGTTCCCAGCTCTCCGAAATAAGCCCCCATGTCCTTCACCTTCAGCAGGGAGCCGCTGACCCCCGCAAAGAGGTATTTCAGGAACCAGCCCACCACCACGGAGTATCCGATGGCGATGGCCAGAGATCCCAGCACGGGAATCAGGCCGATGGCCCGCCCGCCCCGTTTCCCCCGGGATTTCATGGCATGGGAAAAGGCCCCCATGGGCCCGGTCTGCACAGACCTGCCGAAGGCCATCTCCCCCAAAACTCCGGAGAATCCCAATACAAGGATAAAAATAAAATAGGGAATCAAAAAGGCCGCCCCGCCGAATTTTCCGGTGCGGTAGGGAAACATCCAGATATTTCCCATTCCCACCGCGGAACCGATACAGGCCACCACAAATCCCAGTTTGGACCGGAACGCGTCCCGCTCATCTTTTTTCTTCTGTTGACTCATCACTCTTCCCCTCAACGCTTTCTCTTTTTTAATCCTTTTTCAGCCTCCGCATGGGGCGAACCTTGATCTCATCCCCGGGCTGCAGGCTGGCGCACAGCATGGAGCTGTGGGGATCGTAGGCCTTCACGGTTCTCTCCACCCGCTCCGGGCTGAAATTGGCATAACAGTACTTGCAGCCGGTGAGGCAGGTGTGGTAGGTACCCACCTCAATGCTCTCCATACAGCCGCAGATCTTCCGCTGATTCTTATCCCGCTTGCCCCGTATCCGGCCTCCGGCCAGCTCCTGGATCAGCTCCTTGTCGATACATCTTCCATGGTCGATTCCCTGGGGCGAGAGGTCGATCTCCTCGGCGCAGGTACTGATGGAAAGGCCGTACTCCCGGGCAATGGCTGCCAGGGCCTCCGCCAGGGCCCGCGTCTCCTCCTCTTCCATGGGCCGGATGCCCAGCCCTTCCGTGTTCCTCCTGGTTTTGGCGTAGAAATCCATGAAGCTGATCATCACCCGCTCCGTGCTGTCCGCCAGGGCCCGGGCCGTCCGTCGGAAGGCCTCCAGGTGATACTCCAGGGTATAGGTGGGACTGAAAAAAATCGGATCGTATCTCCAGACAACCCTCTTTTTCCCGATCTGGGCTGCCAGCCGCTGAAAAAGCTCCACCAGGTGCTCCCAGCCCGGAAGCCCCGGCTCAATCTCAGGCCCGTAGCTGGTGAGGGTAAACTGGAAATAGTACAGGTAATCCTTCAGCTCCGGCAATCGCTTCATCAGGTTCTCGGGATTCTTGCTCCAGAACACAATGCAGTCAATCAACTGGGGATCCAGGGGAATCCTGCTGATCTGGTGGGCGTTGATGGGATTGCGCACATCCAGATAGCCCTCCTTCAGCCTCTCCAGGAACCAGTCTGCGTAGTAGTTAGGTATGTCAGTTCTTCGGCTCACACTGAGTATCATGGCAGCCCTCCTCGTTTTTATGCTATTTTACCAGTTATCCCCCCAAGATGCAACCTTGTCCTGCCTCCTCTGATCCGTGCACAGCCTAAAAACCGGAGAAAGCGATCAGCCCTCTCCGGTTTCCTTCGTTTACTCTGTTTTTTTCGCGCAGCTTAATCCTCTTTGGCGATTCGGATAACTGCCTTTACAATGTCCGCCTTGTTGCTGACGCTGTAGTCCATGGCTTTCTGGGCCTCGTCCAGATCAAAGATGTGGGTGGCGATACCCTTCAGATTGATCTTGCCGGAGGCCACCGCGTCGATGGCCATAGGGTAGATATGGCGGTAGCGGAACACGGTCTTGAAGGTCAGCTCCTTGTCCAGGGCCAGGCTCATGGGCAGGGTTACCTCCCCACTCTTGCTGTAGCCCACCAGAACAATGGTGGAGCCCTTCCGGGCCATATAGATGGCCTGTCTGGTGGTGATCTCTGTTCCCGCGGTCTCTATCACCAGGTCAGTGCCCCTTCCTCCAGTGAGCTCCTCCACCTTCTTGAGCACATCCTCGGTGGCTCCGTTGATGACGCCGTCGGCGCCCAGCTCCAGGGCCTTCTCCAGTCTCTTCTGCATCACGTCCACCACGTAAACCCGGGATACGCCTCTGGCCTTCAGGGCCATCATGGATACCAGGCCGATGCAGCCGGAGCCCATGACCACCGCCGTCTGTCCCAGATGGGCGTCCCCCTGGATGGCCGCGTGGAAGCCCACCGCCAGGGGCTCGATCAGTGCCCCCTCCAGGGTACTCACCTTGTCGGGAAGCTTAAAGCACAGATCCGCCTGGTGCGCCACATACTCCTGGAACACGCCGTCCACCGGCGGAGTGGCGAAAAATACCACGTCCGGGCAGAGGTTATATTTCCCCTCCCGGCAGAACTCACAGTGGCCGCAGGTCTTGCCCGGCTCCAGGGCTACCCGGTCTCCCACCTTCAGGTGGGTAACCTTCTCGCCCACCTCCACCACGGTGCCTCCGGGCTCATGGCCCAGCACAAAGGGAGGCTCTACCACATAATTTCCGATGGCTCCCGTCTCGTAGTAGTGCAGGTCGGAGCCGCAGATGCCCACGTACTCCAGCTTCACCAGCACCTCGTCCGGGGCGGGGCTGGGGATCTCCCGCTCCTCAAAGCCCATCTTGCCGATGCCGTTCATGACGGCGACCTTCATCTTCCCTTTCACAGCCCTCTCCTCCTTCCGGTCTTAGATGCAGGTGTATCCGCCGTCAACGATGATGTCGGTGCCGGTGGTGTAGCCTGCTGCCGGGCTGGCCAGATACAGCACTGCCGGGATCAGCTCCTCGGGGGTTCCCATCCGGTGCATGGGCATCAGAGGCTCCCAGGCGTCCTTCAGCTCCTGGGGTACGTCCGCGGACATGGGGGTGGCGATATATCCGGGGCTTAAGCTGTTCACCCGGATGCCGTAGCCGATCCACTCCGCTGCCAGAGAGCGGCTCAGATGGATAACGCCGGCCTTGGAGGCATTGTAGGAAGCCTGCCACTGGGGAATATTTACGATGGTTCCGGACATAGAAGCCATGTTGATGATGGAGCCCTTGATGCCCTTCTCGATCATCACTCGGCCCACGGCTCTGGCCATGATGTACTCTCCGGTCAGGTTGCAGTCGATAACGCTTCTCCACTCCTCAATGGAAGCCTCCAGGGTTCCCTTGTGGATGCAGATTCCTGCGTTGTTGAACAGCACGTCGATCTTGCCGGAGCGCTTCACGATCTCGGCCACAGCGGCGTCCACCTCTTCCTCCTTGGTCACGTCCGCCCGCAGATCGTAGGCCTGCCCGCCGGCCTCCTGAATAAGCTTCACGGTCTCCTCAGCTCCGCTTCTGCTGATGATTACCACCTCAGCTCCGGCCTTGGCCAGACCGCAGGCTACCACCTGGCCGATTCCTCTTCCTCCTCCGGTGACAATGGCAGTCTTTCCCTTTAATCCGAATAATTCCTCCAAATACATACTTGTCCGCTCCCTTCCCGCTCTTATATAAAGCGTTTTATTAAAGTAATTACATTATCACTCCAGGAACGGAAAATGTCAATACCTTTCGCCTACAAATTTGTCCAGCCTCCGTCGCAGGTGAGCACCACGCCGTTGATAAAGGAGGATTCATCGCTGGCCAGAAACAGGGCCGCGTTGGCGATGTCCTCAGGCATCCCCAGCTCCGGGGAGTGGGCCAGCAGACTGCTGGTGCGGGCAAAGCCAAACTCATTTGCCTGGGGCATCACCAGGGGAATATCGGTGATTACCCCGCCCGGGGCGATGGCGTTGCAGCGAATATTTTCTTCCATATACATAAAGGCCGTATTCCTGGTGGCCGCTGTCAGGGCCGCCTTGGATGCACAGTAGGCTACTCCCGCCGTATGGTGAACGGCTCCCACGGAGCAGGTATTGATGATATTTCCTCCCTCCCCCTGCTCCAGGAAGATCTGTACCGCCCGGCGCATGGCGTACATGGGCCCGCAGGCGTTTACCTGCATCAGCCGCTCCAGCATCTCGTCGGACATATCCCCGATAGCTGTATTGTCATCCATGATCCCCGCGTTATTCACCAGCACATCCAGCCGCCCATAGGTTTTCACCGCGTGCTCCAGCATAGCCTCATTGTCCTCTCTGCGGCTGATATCCCCGGCGAACACCGACACTTGTCCGGGGCCTTGGGCCAGCTCCTGGGCCAGTTCCTGAAGCCGCTCCTTCCGGCGGGCCACCGCCACTACCTTGGCTCCCTCCCGGACAAACCGTTCCGTGATTGCCTTTCCCATACCGGCGGAGGCGCCTGTGACAACGATTACTTTATCTTTCAACCTCATCCTTTATTCCCTCCTACAGCCAGCTTTTTTCCACAACGATTGCCGGCGAGTGATTGCTGCCCACGGTCACCTGGGTGCCCGGCTGGGCCCGTCTGTTTTTCAACACCGCAAAGCCGATATTCTTCTCCACCGTGTATCCGTAGATGGCCGCCCGCACAAAGCCGCAGGGAACTCCCCGGCAGTAAACGATCTCCTTCTGGGCGATATCCTCATAGGATTCCGCCTGAAATTCCAGCCCCACCAGGCGATACTCCGGCTCCTGTCCGGCCGCCTGAGCCAGAGCCTCCCGGCCCACAAAATCCTTCTCCAGATCCACAGACCAATCCAGACCGCAGGCGTAAGGGGTAAGGCCGTACATATCCTGGCGCAGGGCAAATCCCTTTTCCATGGGCAGGCTGCGCACGTAAACCTCCAGGATTGTCAGCTCCGGGGCGCCCATCTCTGAGGCCGCCTGGGCGATCTGCCCCCGCAGAGCCTCCTGATCCTCCGTCCGGCAGTAGAGCTCATAGCCCAGCTCCCCGGTAAACCCACTGCGGTGAACCCAGACCTCCAGGTGCCCCGCCCGGTCTTTTTTCACCTGGAAGCGCTTCAGGTCGCCGGCGGAATCCTCCAGCAGCTTATCCACCAGCTTCAGGGAGTTGGGACCCTGGACGGCAAACATCCGTATCTCCTGGGTGATGTCCCGGTAAGCTGCCCGGCGTTCTCCCCGGTGTTTATCCATCCAGGCAATCAGCTGAGGCGCGTAGAGGGTGGATACCCAGTACTTGCCCTCCTCCATGTGCATGACGATGGTATCGTCGATGATTCTCCCCTGCTCATCCAGCATGGTGGTATATTTGCTGCGCCCCACCGGCGCTTTTTTTATGTGATTTACAAACAGATAATCCAGAAATCCGGCGGCATCCTCCCCGGTGACCTCCACCAGATCGTGGGTCCAGAGATACCAGCCCGCATTTTCCCTCACTGCCTGGTGCTGTGCCCGGGCAGCCTGATCTTCCTTAAATAACATCCCGATTCCCCCTTTCCTAAATCATCCGCTTATCGATCCTGCGGCCCACCACAATCTGCATCTCATCCTCATCCTTGCCCTCGAACCAGCAGGACCACTCGGTGGATACCATGGTTTTGACCATGTTATGCCAGAGGGTCTCGTAGCCCAAGGTCAGTTCCTCCACCGGAGCCATGGGGAAGCGGCCGTTAAAGGTCTCCGTATCCACCCGGATCCTCACCTCTTCCTGGGTAAATGCCTCCAGCTCGTTGGGCACCAGCTGAGTATCCAGGATATTTTTGATATAGCCGCCCATAAGCCGGGGATCGTTGTCCCCTATCTCTCTGGGAACTCCCAGCCAGCTGCGCAGCCCCTCCACCGCGAAGGGCTCGATAAAGGCGTTTTTCCCGGCGGTGGAAAAGACGATCTTAAAAATCCGCTCAAATTCTTCCTCAGATTCCGCCATATCCCGAATGGCGATCAGCGGGAAGGCCACGCACCAGACCCATCCCTTCTCCATGCACCATCGGTAAGCCCAGGTCATGGATTTCTCCTCGCCGAAGGCCTGGGAATAGCAGCCGTTGCGCATAACCTGCCCCTCCCGGACTCTTCGCTCCTTGGGGGTATCGTGAACGGGCATAGCCGGCTGGTTCATGTGATCCATCCACCCCTGCTTCTCCTGACCGTACACGTCTCTGCGCTCCGCCACCACCCGGCAGTGGCAGTCCCCGCAGCCTCTGGCCTCGCACATATTCAAGGCCACCTCGTTCTCTCCGCTGGCGCTGCAGAGGTCAAAATTGGCGGTGAACATGGCCGTGGTCATGTTGCAGAGCTCCGCCCCCACAATGTCCCAGGGACAGGTGTCCAGCTCCTTCTCTACCCGATCCCGGGTAAATTGGATTACCCGGCCCGCCATATTCTCGTACTCGTCCCCGGAATCCCCGAAGATTCCTCCCAGCCAGGAGGACTTCTCGCAAAATTCCGGGATATTCCACTCGTCGTGGAAGCCCGCCATGTACTCGTCGCTGGAAGCCGCCATGTTCATCATATAAGAGATCTCGCAGATGGCGCTGGTCCGCTTCTCAAAGTCCGGCTCCAGAATCCGCATCACCTGAAACAGATTTGCACAGAAGGATGCAATCTGCCGGGTGGCGTACTGGTAGGCTTCCTTCTCCGGTATCAGCTTCCCCCAAACGGTTTTCACACACTTTTCTTCATCCAACTTGTCCAGCAATGGCATAGAATTACCTCCTTTTTCCGTTTTCTTTTATCTTCATTTTACGGTTTGTTTAATCGAAAAACATTCCACCAATTTATATGTTTTTTGAAAATTTAGCCCCCACACTTTGAGGGGTGCCGCAGATATGGTATAATAGAGGCAATTATGGAAAGGGGGCCTATTCCCATGAAATTGAATCTGCAAATTTTATACGATAATCTCAGCAAATCCCTCTCCGTCAGTCTGTCAGGAATCGTAAAACAAGAGCTTTTCCTGGAGCGGCCCAGATTTCTCACCGCCTCCTCCAAAAGCCTCCAGTCCGGCTGCTGCTACGTGGTTCGGGCTGAGAAGCTTCCCCAGAGGCTGCCGGCTAACCCCGGGGCCGCGCTGGTCTGTATCGGAAACAGCCCCTATCTGCCCTACTACCGGGAGCACTGCGGGGTTATTCGGATTCGGGAGGAGCTGGACTGCTACTCCGTATTCAACATCCTCACGGAGATCTACGACAAATTTGATTCCTGGGATGAGGGACTCAACGAGATTTTAAACAGCGCCGGAAGCCTCCAGGAGATGATCGACTGCAGCAGCTCCATCTTTGAAAATCCTCTCTTTGTGCTGGACAATAGTTTTCACTACCTGGCCCACTGGGGATATCTGGAGTCGGATATGGCCTGCTGGGAGCCTCCCCTGGGCGCCGCCGGGGAGCAGAAGGATCTGTCCCTGATGAATTTTGGAAAGTTTCTGGAGCTGCACGAGCTGTCCACCCAGACCCGGGAGCCCATGCTGCTGAAGCTCCTGGACAGCACTACTTTAAACGTAAATCTCTTCGAGAACGGGGAGTACTGCGGCTGTCTGTCCATTGATTACCGCAGAAGCCCCCACCTGGCCAGCCATGATCCCCTGGCCTCCCACCTGGCCCGGAAGCTGGAGCTGGCCCTGGAGCGCTACGCTCCGGCTCTGGACAGCGGAAAAAATGCCATTCGCCAGGCCCTGATGGATTTGCTGGAGGGAATGCAGGTGGATTGGAGCCGCAGGCGTCTGCTGGATACCTCCTTCCCCTCCGGAGAACACGTGTGTATCCAGATCCGTTTCCCCCACCAGTCCTCCCAGCTGCCCGTACCCTACCTGTGCAAAATGCTGGAAAAGGATTTTGCCGGAAGCATCGTCTTTGCCTTCGGCGGCCATATCGTGGGCTTTCTGGAGGCTCCCTCCGCCGCCGGGGAACACCTGCAAAAGACGCTGACTCCCCTTGCCGGGTCCCTGGATTTCGCCGTAGGTATCAGCAGCAGCTTTTCCGATATCTATAAGGCCCGCCTCTACTATCTGCAGACCTGCGCCGCCCTGGAAAATGGGAGACTCTTCTCACCAGGAGCCCGCTATTACGCCTTCCAGGATTACGCACTGGCAGAGCTGATTCAAAACGCTGTGGGAAGCCTGCCCACGGAGATGTATTACCCGGAGGGCCTTCTGCGCCTCTTCCGCCACGATCAGTCCTCCCCGGTGAGCTATATTGAGACCCTGCGCACCTACCTGGACAAAAATATGAGTATCTCCCGGACGGCGGAGAGCCTGTACATCAACCGCAGTACGCTGCTGGAGCGCCTGACCCGCATCAAGAGAGATCTGGACATTGATCTGGGCGACGCGGATCAGCGGCTAAAGCTTCAGCTGCTGTTAAAGGCCTCCTGGCTGAATCAGCAGCTGCAAAAGCGCGCCGAAGCCGCAGACCGGGAACCCCTGTAGAGAACAGACAAAAAATGAGACTGCGCAATTAGCCGGCCTCTCCCCAGGTTTACGCCTTTTGTGCAAATCCGGAGAGAACCGATAATACGTCAGTCTCATCTTTTTGGAAAATAGCTTTTTGGTTTTCTGCTTCCGCGCCATTTTTCAGCAGCTTCTGCGGTTACTGCTCCAGGGCCTTCAGGGCCGCGTCGATCTCCTCCACCTGGTCCGGATTTAATCCGCTCTGGGGGAAGGAGGCCAGCTTGCGGAAGGTCAGAGCCCCCACCAGCTTCATCTGGGGATTGGTCTTAAATCCCGGCGCGTATTTCTCCAGCAGCTCCGCGGCGGCCGGATTTTTCTGCAGCTCTTTTACTTTAGAATCTACGGAAAGTCCCATAATCTTTTCCCTCCTGCCTTATTCATGATAGCTTTATTATACCCTCCCTTCTGACGGAGCCACAGCCCGTAAACCGACTGGTATTTTCCTGCCAAACCCCACCGCAAATTTGGCCGGATGGCTTGTAGAATTTTCCCCGGTGCTTTATAATCACTTTTAGCAAAAGAATTTACAGGAGGACGGCGGCGTGAGCACGGACAGACAGAATAACACAAAGAGTAAGATTGCAAGATTTATTTCAGAGCAGGGCCCTGTCTCCAAGGGAGAAATCGCCGCCGACCTGAAAATCAGCATGCCCACCACCCTGCAGCACGTGAACGACCTGGTGCGCCGGGGCATTGTGGTGGAGTCGGGGCTTCTGGAATCCACCGGCGGCCGTAAGGCCAAGGTTCTCTCCATCTCCCCGGAGATCGGCTTCGCCCTGGGGGCCGACTGTACCGCCAACCATCTGACCCTGGTGCTGGTGGACATGTCCCGGCAGATCCGCTGCCGCCGGAGAATGAGGCTTCCCTGCGTTCTCTCCTACTCCTATTACCAGGAGATTGCAGAAATCCTGGAGGATTTCCTAAAGGAAGCCCAGGTGAGCAAGGAAAAAATTCTGGGGCTTGGCATCTCTCTTCCCGGCATCGTCAATCCCCGGGAAAAGCTTCTGGTGCAGTCCCATGTGCTTAAAACCGCTCAGGTAAGCCTCCGGGGCCTGGAGCATGTGCTGGGCTTCCCCTACCGGGTGGAAAATGACGCCAACAGCGCCGCCTACGCGGAGCTGAAGGGCATGGCGGAAAATACCGTGTACCTAGCCCTGAGCAACACGGTGGGCGGCGCCGTCTGCCTCCATGGCCGCCTGCACTCCGGCGAAAATTTCCGGGGAGGGGAATTCGGCCACATGATTATCCAAAAGGGGGGCCGTCCCTGCTACTGCGGCCGGAGGGGCTGCGTGGATACCTACTGCTCCGCGCGGCTGCTCCAGCAGCTGGGGGGAGACAGTCTGGAGGAGTTCTTCATGAAGCTCCGTCACCGGGATCCGGCCTGCGTCAGCGCCTGGGAGGAGTACCTGGACTATCTGGCCATCACCGTCACCAACCTGAGAGTCTCCTTTGACTGCGATGTGGTGCTGGGCGGATATGTGGGCGGATACCTGGAGGAATTCCGGGCGGAGCTGGACCGAAAGGTGATGGAATATAATCTCTTTGACCTGGACACCTCTTACCTGAAAACCGGCCGCTATAAGCTGGAGGCCGCCGCCTACGGGGCCGCCCTCCCCTTTGTGGACGGATTTTTCGAGAACATTTGAGCAAAACCAATAGAATTCGACTACAACGAAAACCCCAGTGTTGCAGCACTGGGGTTTTCTATTCCCTTTTCATGCGGCAGGGCTTAGCTCCGCCATCTAAGAAAAATCAAAATCAAAGCGCTGCTCTGTTCCATCCAGCCCCGTGTAGATCGCATACGGCTCGCACGCCTCTAACTCATCGCACATGCTTTCATTTTTCGCTTTATCTCCTGTGCTGCCATCCTGTATCAGCATGACATCAAACATACTGTACATGGTGGTGATTTCCAGGTTTGAGTATCCCTCAAAATATTCCGCAAGGGGCGTTCCGTCCCCGGCAAAGTAGGAAAAGCGGTCGGCAAAGCCTTCTATCTCTTCAAGGGGAACAAAATAATACTCATCCAGCCAGCTTATTCCAAAGCTCAAACCAAAGGAGTTGCCGCTGTAGGTTTTCCTTCCGCTTCCTACAATACAGCAATGGCCGTCAAGGAAGTCCAGGCCGATGGCTTTCATTTCTTCTTCCGTCATCTGCTCTATGTTGAGATAATTTTGCGTCTGATATTCACCGTTGGCGTCTTTTTCCGCAGTATAGTCGGTGACGCCCACGCCAATCCCGCTGTAATCATATCCCTCCGGAAATTCACTGGAGATAATTAAGGTCCAGCCTTCGCTGGGGTGACCGTATCCCACAAAGGGATCAAGGGCGTTTCCCTCCGCATCGCAAAAATGGGCGCCGATATCGCCATCCGGCCCGTGAAATGCCGCAACCGCGTAATTATCCTTTGCATAGATCAGCTTCGCCTCCCCATCGGCCAGCGTGAGCGGCGCCCCCTGCTGGCTTTCGGCGTCAGCCTCGGGGGAAGCTTCCTCTGTCTCCGATTTCTCCGTGTCTTTGCCGCTCTCTGTGCCGGAAGCTGCAGAGTCGCCGCTCTTATTGCCGCAGGCCGTAAGGCTGCAGATAAGCGCAGCCAGCAAAGCTGCCAATACCCACATATTTCTCAGGATTTTCTTAAAATTTCTCATGATGTTCCCTCCCTATTTTTACAAATCTCTCTTTATTCCTCACGGGAAAGCGCAGCGGTTATTCTTTTAGTACAAGATACGCGCCATCGGTTATGCTCAGCATCTCCGGCTCCCAAAAAAGAATTGTGCCCTCATAATCCTCCCGGTCATTTTGCATGGATTTCTCATGGGTGCCTGTGATCCCGGTATCGCTGTCGTAATTATACGCATCAACCGTGTACCATTGGTCGTCCACATGGGCAGAGTAGGTTTTTTCCGCGTTTTCTTCGACGGCGACTGTCTGGTTATCCCAGTCAATCGTACCAGGGACAGCATACTCCTTGTAGCCAATTTGATAGTGTATTTTCGGATGAAAAATTTTATCTCTCCATTCTTCGCGCACATTAAAGACGGCTTCCGTAAATAGATATTTATCCATATTCTCGACGCCGTTGCCAAATTGATACTCTGTTGTAAATTCAAAATAATCCTGCCAGTTATCCATAGTAATGTGAATGTGGGGGAACATCAGATTATGGCAGTCCTCCCAATCACAATACTGCTTGTCTGAATCCTCCTTAGCCGTCTCTTCGTCATCCGTCTCTTCGGCTGCGGTGCTTTCCTCCTTCCCACTTTGTTTACCGGAGCCAGAAGAATCCTTGTCTTCTTTTCCGCCGCAGGCCGAAAGCCCAAGGAGCATGACAAACAGCAATACCGCCATCAAGTTCCTTTTATTTTTCCTGTAAAGTTTCATTCTGTTTCCTCCCTCCTTTAATTGTAATAGTCCGCTGCATTTGATTCACCTTTCTGATATGCTGCCCCGGCATCGACAAGCTTTACCATATTTCCGTTCACCATATATTGATTTCCCCCTTTCTCTTCAGAGATCAAATCCATATTTTCAAGTGTTCTCACATCATTCGGAGACATAAAGCCATTTTGAATACCGACTGCGTAGCCGTTCATGCGGCTTTCATAATCGCCGCGCAGAAGACCGTCAACATTGAACTTGATGAACAGCTTCCTTTTCTCATCCTGTGAAAAGAGCGCCCTCTGCATCGCCTGTTCCCAGCGCATCAGCCACGGCTCAAGCGTGTATTTCACAAACTCCAGGGACTGCTGCTCGATATTGCTGAATGAGGACTTTTCCAGATCACCGACCATATGCGGCGGAATCCGGAAAATACGCGCGATCTCATCAATCTGAAATTTTCTTGTCTCCAGAAACTGCGCTTCGTTCGGGCTGATGGAGATGGGCATGTATTTCATGCCTTCCTCCAAAATTCCAATCTTGTGGGCATTGCTCCCGGAAAATCCCTTATTCCAACTTTCGCGGATGGCGTCCGGGTTCTTCACCGTTCCGGGATACTCCAAGATACCGCCCGGTGTCGCCCCGTTTGCGAAGAACTTACTGCCGTACTCCTCGGCGGAAATAGCAAGGCCGATAGCATTCTTCGCCATCGCAATCGGGGAGTAGCCGACCAGCCCGTCAAAACCAAGTCCCGGAATATGCAGCACATCGTATGGGGAAAGCCTTACTGTCCCCTGCTTCATGGTGTGCGCGTCCGCTTCCTGTACCTGGTATTCGTAGTAGAGCCGGCCTTTTTCATCGCGGTCGACCGTCATGCGGTCGGGCATGAGAGGGTAAAGCGCCACCACCTCGCCTTTGCCGTTGCGGATGATCTGGGCGTAACCGTTTCCCCACAGGAGAAGGTGCGTCATAAGCGTCTCCCGAAAGACAAAACTTGTCATTTCCGGATTCGGCTCATCATGGAGCAAAAAATAAAGCGGAGTGTCCGCCGCCTTTTCCTTGCTGCCGTCCGCAGTATATCTGTATAAATGAAGCGGCAGCCCCGCCACCGCCTCGGACAAAATCCTCACGCAGGAGTAGACCGCCGTCATCTGTATGGCAGAGCGTTCATTCACCCGCCTGCCGGACGTAGTCGTACCGAAGAGAAAACTGTAGCCGTTGCCGTTGATGGCGTCCCTGGGCTTGTCCCTCGACCGGAATATCGCTGATAAAAGGCTCATAGCCATACCTCCCATTCGATTAAGGACTCCACAAATTTGCAGAGTTCGATGATAGCCAGAAGAATCATAGTGGCCTCCGTCCGGACACGAAAAAAGCACCTCCGAAGAGATGCTTCATCATAATCCTGATTTTCACTGATACCATCATACCATGAGTAAAACGCCAATGCGTCCACGAAATTACTCATGCCCTTATGTAAAGAAGAATCCCTTAAAATAGATGACATTTTAAGGGATTCTTTGGGAAACTATTTTAATCTGATGTAGCAAGTTGATTTGCCGGAACCTTCTCGTTTTAATTCACCGGACTGCACGAGCTTTCGCAGTGCGCCCTCGATGGAACTTACACTTAAGGTCGGGCAAAGCTCTCGAATATCCTGTTTGTTAAATTTTCCGATTTTGTTTTGCGTGGCGAGTCTTACCATATCAATCGCCGGAAGTTTGTTTTCTACAATAGAAAACCGGTCTTCGAAATCTTTATATGCTGCAAGGATTGTGCCAAGAATATATTTGATAAAAGGCATGACATCTTCGTTGCCTTCATGCCATCCATGCTGTGACTGGCGCAGCACGTCATAATACAAATCCTTGTTTCTGGCTATTTTTGCCTCCAGAGAAATATATTTTCCTACATAAAATCCATTGCGGTAAAGCAGAAGAGTAGTTAGAAGTCTGCTCATTCTGCCGTTTCCATCGTTAAATGGATGAATGCACAGAAAATCATGGATAAACACGGGGATGGCAATCAGCGGTTCAAGTTCAAGGTTTCCAATTACGCGATTATATTCCTCACAAATCCTGTCCAGGGCTTCCGGTGTTTCATACGGAGCAAGCGGTGTAAACAAAACTTCCGTGTGTCCGTCCGGGTAAGTTGCGCTGATATAGTTTTGCACATTTTTTGTCCGCCCCGCTATAGGGTTATTCATATGGCTGTACAGGATTTTGTGGAGCTGCAGAATATAATTCTGCGTGATGGGAATTCCATCAAAGCTTTCATGAATGATACTGAGGACATCTCTGTATCCTGCAATTTCCTGTTCATTCCGGTTTTTGGGCGTGGTTTTTTCTTCCACAAGTTGTCGGATTCGTGTGTTTGTTGTAACAATGCCCTCAATGGCATTGGAAGCCTCGGTGCTTTGAATTTTGGCAATCTCCACAAGTTTTTCCAATTCTTCAGGACGCTGCTTGAGATATTGTTCCTGCTTCCCGGCTTCTTTATAGATAGCCGCGATATAGCCCAAAATTTCACTGTCCCATTTCATCTGTGCAATTGCAGAATAGTTAAATGTCCGCATTCCCTTATCCGTCCTTTCTTTCCCTTAAATTATAGCAAATAATAAGGGAAAGTCAATATAAACAAAGAAAATTCCCTTAATACAATGTTGATTTTAAGGCAAAACATAGTTCAGATAAATAGTATCCCCATTTTATCGTAGACTGATTCACCGCTGTTATTGCCGCAGCGGATAGCGCGGTCAAGCCCCATGATGGTCGCCACCGCGCCGTCAATCTTTTCCGTGGATTTTTCCTTGTCAGCTTTGATGTTTCCTGCCGGATCTGTCTTGATGAAGATGTTGTCCATCATCCACCGCAGCACCGGGTGGCCGCCGTGCGCAATTTTCTCCTCCAGTGTCAGCTTCATCAGTTCTTTGGTCGGCGGGGACATATCCTTAAAACCCTGCCCGAAGGGAACCACCGTGAAGCCCATGCCTTCCAGGTTCTGCACCATCTGCACGGCTCCCCAGCGGTCAAAGGCAATCTCCCGGATGTTGAACCGATCCCCAAGCCGCTCGATGAATTTCTCAATGTAGCCGTAGTGGACGACATTTCCCTCCGTGGTCTGCAGGAATCCCTGTCGCTCCCAGACATCGTATGGAACGTGATCACGTTTGACGCGCAGATCCACGGTCTCCTCCGGAATCCAGAAGTATGGAAGGATGGCATATTTATCGTCCTCGTCTGCCGGAGGGAACACAAGCACAAACGCCGTGATATCAGTCGTAGAGGACAGATCCAATCCGCCGTAGCAGACCCGGCCTTCTAGATCATCCTCATCCACCTTGAAAGCGCAGGCATCCCACTTCTGCATCGGCATCCAGCGGACGGACTGTTTCACCCATTGGTTCAGGCGCAGCTGCCGGAAAGAATTCTCCTCGCCGGGATTCTGCTTTGCCGATTCGCAGGCAGCTTTCACCTTGTCGATACCGACCGTGATGTCGAGGGACGGATTCGCCTTTTTCCAGACCTTCGGGTCAGTCCAGTCATCAGACTCATCCGCCCCGTAAATGACCGGGTAGAAGGTCGGATCAATCTTCCTGCCTTCCAAGATATCTTTTGCTTTCTGATGCGTTTCATAGCAGATGGAATTCGTGTCCGTCCCGGCAGTCGTGATCAGGAAATACAGCGGCTGCATCCTGGCGTCACCGGAGCCCTTCGTCATGACATCAAACAATTTCCTGTTCGGCTGGGTATGCAGCTCATCGGACACCACGCCGTGGATGTTAAAGCCGTGCTTTGAGTACGCTTCAGCGGAGAGCACCTGGTAGAAGCTGTTGGCCGGAGCGTAGATGATCCGCTTCTGGGAAGCAAGGATCTTCACACGCCGGGAAAGCGCCGGGCACATCCGTACCATATCCGCCGCCACATCAAATTCCCCCGCCACGCCCGATGAATTTCATCAAAGTTATCCGGCAGAGGCAGCGCAGGCCTGCCAAACTTTACTCCCTGCCGTTTGGCCGCCGCGATGCCCTCCATCTGCCGCTGGCGGATATTCTCGCGTTCCGTCTGGGCCACATAGCTTAAAATCTGCAGAACCAAATCGGCAATGAATGTCCCGGTCAAATCCCGGCCCTTGGCGCAGGTATCCAGCAGGGGCATATCCAGAATGAGCACATCCGCCCCGATCTCCTTTGTAATGTGCCGCCACTCTTCCAAAATCTCGTCATAGTCCCGCCCCAGCCGGCCAATACTTTTGAGGATGAGCAGATCCCCGGGCCGCAGCCGCTTCGTCAGCCTTCTATAAACCGGGCGGTTAAAATCCTTTCCGCTTTTTTTCTCCACAAACAAATTTTTCTGCGGTATCTCATAGGGAGCCAGCGCATCAAGCTGCCGGGCCTCATTTTGTTCGCGGGTGGAAACCCGCACATAGCCGTATTTTTGCATAAAGAAAACCTCCTTTAGATTAGGTGATACACCCATTCTAAAGGAGGCCATTGATTTTGCCATATAGAGATTTGCGTTAAATTTTAAACTGAAGGCGAGCTGCTGAATCATTTTAGCAGCTTTCTATTTTCTCAGCAAAAGACACACGTTTTCAACTTGCTGTTCGTTGTCCAAACTGATATTCATATCTTCCTCGATGATAGGCAACCGGAACTTGATGGATTTCAGCCACTGGCCATTGGGCTGACGCTCCGGGTAAATCTGAATTTCAGAGATCAGTTCCTCAATCAGCTGCCGTTTCTCTCTGTCGTTCATCTTTCCATAGAGTTGATCGAAGTAAACTAGAACCTTGTAGATATTATCGCCGGTCAGCTTTTCTGCCTCAATGGTCTGTTTCTTGGCTCTGGCTGCAATCAGCAGAGACTCCAATTCTTCAATCTTATCATACATCCCATAGAGCCGATCATCAAGGTCTGATTTCCGCCTGCTGTAATGCCGGTCGTCTGGGT
>DVHU01000091.1 GCA_018711815.1 Candidatus Egerieimonas intestinavium | reverse complement strand
ATTATACATATCTGTTTCTTATCAAAGAAGAATTTTTCCCATAGACACAGAAAATTTTACGCCCTCAGCGGCAGAATATCCCTCCCCGCCTAACCAACTGTTAAAAACGGATACCGGATATTCACCCTTTCCTAATTTATAATTATCTAACATAGAAATATTGGGAATTACTACTAAAACCAACTGCCAGCACGCAATTCCTATTCCTAAAAGCATTGTTCCCCAAAAAGCCTTTCCACTAAAAGCTCTTTTCATTTCCATTTTTAAAACTGTACTCATTCTTTTCACCTATTCTTCTAATCTTATTGCGTATATACTCTTTCCTGAACCTTCCCCTTCTTTGTCAATCAAATAGTATAAGTTATCTTCTTGAAATTCATTTTCCGGAAGAATATAGCCTAATAAAAAAGTCCCTTCCTCTCCAGCTGGCAGTTCCACCTTATAATAATCCTTTTGTTTGGTATAATCTTTGTCGTAACTATTCCGATAACGCAATTCAACAGGTAAACTCACCACTTCTCTTTTTTCGTTTAACGCTATCGGCCTGCCAAAGCTAAGATAAACCTCCTGTCGTTCAGAATTTTCATTTTTAAGCTTTACCTTCAAAAACAGATAAAAATACTCCCCCAGTAGTTTTCCTGTCTCATCCGTCGTCTCATCAAAGTAAATCACTTCTTCGGGTTTCACCTCTTCCGGCAGTTCCGTCCCTTTCTGCACCACCTCAAACTCTCCAAAGGTTATTCCCTCTTGTGTCAATTTTTCTTCCTTATCCAGAATATGTTCTTCGCTTATTCGCAGCTTTCCATCTGCCGTTATTCCTCCCTGCCCTTGTTCCTCATCAGACAACCCTTCTTCTACTCTATTTTTTATATCTGTCTCTGGCATTTCTTTCTGCCCTTGTTCTCCCTCTGCTGGCTTTATCTGACATCCGGTAAGAAGCATAAGACAGATACTTAATATTAAAAATAGTTTCATACGATTTCTCCTCATACAGTAGGGTATGAAGCACCATCGCCCCATACCCTTCTTTTCAAAAAGTAATTTAGAATAGCAGTACTACAATTCATTAGTATTGTATTCTTATTTTTATCCCTCGTCAATACTTTTTGTTGAATTTTCTACATTTTTGTAGTACTATCATCACGAGGAGGTGACAACATGCCTAACAAATACGGCTTATCTGAAACTGAGTTGGAAATCATGGAGGTCATTTGGTCTTACGCCCGCCCGGTCTACTTCAATGAGCTGCTGGATGATTTTCAAAAACAGGGGAAAACCTGGAAGAAGCAGACCCTGCACACCTATCTGACACGGCTCACGCAAAAGGGAGCCTTAAGCTTTGACAAACAGGGACGGAAGAATATCTATCAGGCCGTTGGCACAAAGGAGGATTTTATCAGCCGCTGGACCAACCATCTGGTGGATACCTCCTTCGACCATTCCCGCTCTAAATTTATGGCTGCTCTCCTGGGGGACCGGGAATCCCTAAGCCAGGAAGAGCTTGACGAATTAAGAAAATTTTTGAATGAGTAGACCCTATGATTCTATTGCTATTACGTTTAATGTTTTTTATGTCTCTGACTGGCAGCGCATTTTTTCTTTCCTTCACAGGAATCTCCGCCGCCACGAGAAAGCGGCCGCTGACCTGTCAGGCGCGCTATCGGCTGCTTAAGGCAAACCTGGCCTTTTTCCTGCTGCCCTTTCCGCTGCTCACCCTCGACCTGAAGCAGCTGATCCGGCTGGCATTTCCTGACTTTGGGGTAACGCCTTCCATTCCGGGACAGCGGATTTATATGGATTTAAGCAATACCATTTTCATCTCCGGCACCGGCCCGGAAAAGGTGCTCCAGTATCCGCGGATCTCCCTGCCCGGATGGGGGATCTGTCTGCTGCTGGGAGGCGTCTGCCTGTTTCTTATCCTGAAAAATCTCTGGCAGTACTGGCAGCTCCGAAACTATCTTTCTCAAAGAAAGGTCCGGCAGATTGGGGAAGAAGAACCGGAAGCCCTGGAGGTAAGAGCCCTTTGCCGGGAGCTTCCCCTGAAGCGTCCTGTGCGGATTTGGAAAATATCAGGGAATTTCTCCCCCTGTGTCCGAGGAATGTTCTGCATCCATATTTATCTTCCGGAAAGGTTTTCAAATCCTTCCAGGCTGATCCTAAAGCACGAGCTGATTCACGCAAAGCGCTGGGATTCCCTGGCAAAGCTGCTGCTGCTTTTCACCCTGCTGCTGAACTGGTACAACCCGCTGGTTTATCTCTTTTACCGCAGCTTTCTCAATCTGTGTGAGCTTTCCTGTGACGAGCTTACCCTTAAGGGCACTTCCCTGGAGCAGAGAAGGGCCTACGGGAATCTCCTTCTGGATTTTTCCCAGCAGCGGATCATTCCCAATCCCGTCACAGTAAACGCGCTTTTCCATAAACAATCTTTGTTAAAGGAGAGAATCATGATGATTAAAAATCCAAATGGCAGACACTTGAAAAAGCCCGCCGCTGCCCTGGCAATGGCCCTTCTTCTGGTCATGTCCTCGCTCCCGGTGCTGGCCTATGAGCTCCCTACCGTTGATGTTACAGAAAATCCTGCGACTGACAAATTTAATCCCGATGGTATCGTCACAGAATACTATTTCGTGGAGGGCGGAGAACCTACCCCGGTGGAGCCCCTCCCGGCAGAATACTTTTTCACCGATGAATCAGGAACCGTTTATCCTCTGGAAGAGACAGAGGAGGTTTATGCCGCCTGCAAACACAGCTACATAAGCGGCACCACTTCACAGCATACCAGAGACGGCAACGGAGGCTGTACGGTGGAAACCTACCAGGCCAAGCGCTGTACAAAATGCGGCCATGTGGAAAAAGGAAAACGCATCTCTTCTTTCTACTATGATGAGTGTCCTCACAAATAAAAGCTTCCGTTACATTTTTTTAAAAGAGAGAGGGTGGAACCCAGTCCGTCGGTTCCACCCTCTCTCTTACAGTTTCAAATTTTTAAAAGCCTCCGCAAAAGCGTTGTTGATGGGCTCCTGGGCCTCCTTCTGCTGCTTTTTTAAGAATCCTGCAAGCAGGGTTCTAATCTCTCAAGGAAGAAAATATTTCTCCTGAATCTTATGATAATACCAGAGCATCAGGCCCATGCCCACCGTACAGAACAGTCCAAAGATGATCAGGGCGCTGGGCGGGTAAACGTAGACGATCAGTCCGCAGATCCAGAAAGGAATGGAAGTAACGCACCACATTCGCCCCACCGCCCGGTTGTAGGCCTGCACGTTTTTCACCTGAGATTCCCAAACTCTCAAGCCTCCCCAGAGGCACATGGGCTTTCTCTGATTCCTGGTATAAAAGCCAATGACCAAGCATAGAAGTCCTCCGCACCACAGTAATACAAGTCCCATAGAAATCCTCCTTTCCTTCACCTTCTTTTTTTATTTTACTTCATCATTCTGGATTTTTCAATCTATTACAAAGAATTGTAATAATATTTTAAAAATTTATCCGTTAATATTACATTTTCAAATACCAATATAAGAAATATTTGTTTTATTTTCCCTGTTGACTGGGCTATAATTGAGATAATTGGAAAAATAGGCGAAAGGCAGGATATCAACAGTTTTTCCTGTTCTCCACGGTGGCGGAGGTGGGAAATTCCTGGGACGAGCAGAACTGTCTGGCCGCCAAAAGCCTCCACGAGGAAATCACCAGACAAATACAGGCAGCCCTGAAAAAAGAGCTGCCCGCCTTTTATGTGCTGTCCACCGGATGCACGGCCTGCGAAACATGCGCCTGCCCTGAGGAGCCCTGCAGGCACCCTGAGGAGGCTTAGGCTTCCCCGATATCCGACCGCTTCCGGCTCCTTTCCCCAAACGCTTCTACAGCTTAAGATTCTTAAAAGCCTCCGCGAAAGCATTGTTCAAAGGCTCCTGGGCCTCCTTCTGCTGCTTTTTTAAGTAGGCGTTCACATCCCGCTTGGAGACTCCGGCTCCCTCCTTTTTCCTGCGCTCTTGGAATTTGCTCAGCCGTTCCTTGTGGCCGCAGGCGCAGACAAAGAGCGCGTCGTCCCCCTTGCCCACCATCTCCATGCGCTTGTGGCAGACGGGGCATCGGGCGTTGGTGGTTCGGGAGACTGTCTCCCGGTAGCCGCACTCCCGGTCCTGGCAGACCAAAAGCTTGGCGTTCTTTCCGTTGACCGCCAGCAGGCGCTTGCCGCAGTTGGGGCATTTCTTGTTGGTCATATTTTCATGGCGGAAGGTTCCCTCCTCCCTGCGGATCTCCTGGATCAGCTCCCGGGTATAGCCCCGGATCTGGCTCATGAACTCTCCCCGCTTCAGCTGTCCCTTGGAAATTTTCAAAAGCTTCTGCTCCCACTGGGCGGTCAGCTCCGGTTTCTTCAGATCCTGGGGCACCAGCTCCAAGAGCTGCCGGGCTTTAGCCGTCAAGTAAATTTCCTGGCCCTTCTTCTCCAGCAGGAAGCTGTTGAAGAGCTTCTCAATGATATCCGCCCGGGTGGCCACGGTGCCCAGCCCTCCGGTCTCCCCCAGGGTTTTGGCCAGCTCCTTATCCTGGGTCTCCATGTATTTCACCGGATTTTCCATGGCGGACAGGAGGGTAGCCTCCGTGAACCGGGCCGGGGGCTTGGTCTTTCCCTCCTTCAGGGCAAAGGTGAGGCCCTGGAGCACATCCTGCGGCTGAAGCTTGGGCAGCTGCTGCTCCCGCAGCTCCTCCTCTCCCGGGCTCTGGATACTCTCCTGATCCTTTTCCCCCTGGTAAACCTCCTTCCAGCCCGCCTCCAGGATGTGGGTCCCGCTGGCGGTGAAGGTTTCCCCGGCGGCGGTGGCGGCGACGGTCATGGACTCGTAGCGGCAGGCCGGGTACAGCACCGCCAGGAAGCGGCGCACCACCAGGTCGTAGATTTTTCGCTCCTCATTGGTCATATGGGTCAGATCCACAAACTGCTCTGTGGGGATGATGGCGTGGTGGTCGCCCACCTTTTTATCATCCACGCAGGAGAGCTTGGCAGTGAATTTCTCCCGATGCAGGGCCGCCGCCAGCTTCCGGTAGGGGCCCACCCCGCAGGCCTCCAGCCGCTCGTGGAGGGTTCCCACCAGATCAGAGGTAAGATACCGGGAGTCCGTCCGGGGATAGGTGAGAACCTTGTGATTCTCATAGAGTCTCTGCATGATGTTTAAAGTTTCCTTGGCGGAGAAGCCAAAGCGCTGGTTGGCCTCCCGCTGCAGCTCCGTCAGGTCATAGAGGGCCGGAGCTTCCTTTCTCTTCTCTTTTTTCTCCACCTGCTTCACCAAAAGCTTCTCCCCGGCCAGGGAGCGCTGCAGCTGCTCCATCCGCTCCCTGGAAAAGGAGGAGCTGCCGCCGGACTTTTTGTCCCTCCAGGTGAAGGTCATCCCCTTCCCCGAGGCTGTCAGCGTATAGTAGCTCTTGGGCACAAAGCGGCGGATCTCCTCCTCCCGGCCGGCGATCATGGCCAGGGTGGGGGTCTGCACCCGCCCGCAGGAGAGCTGGGCATTGTACTTGCAGGTCAGGGCCCGGGTGGCGTTGATGCCCACCAGCCAGTCCGCCTCCGCCCGGCACACGGCGGCCCGGTAGAGATTTTCGTACTCCCGAGCGTCCTTTAGGTGGGCGAAGCCCTCCCGGATGGCCTTGTCCGTCACGGAGGAAATCCACAGTCTCCGGCAGGGCTTCTGGTTCCCGGCTCGCTCCAGAATCCAGCGGGCCACCAGCTCTCCCTCCCGGCCGGCGTCCGTGGCGATGACCACATCCTCCACATCCTTTCTGTGCAGCAGGGCCTTCACCGTCTGGAACTGCTTTCCGGTCTGACGGATTACCTCTGTCTTTAGCTGCTCCGGCATGATGGGCAGATGCTCCATCTTCCACTCCCGGTACTCGGGCTTATAGCCCTCCGGGGCCTGCAGCTCCACCAGATGGCCCAGGCCCCAGGTCACCAGATACCGGCTCCCCTCCAGGTAGCCGTTACCGTTCCCCTTGCTCTGGCAGTGGAGCACCCGTCCTATGTCGCGCCCTACGGAGGGCTTTTCCGCAATCACCAATGTTTTCATGTTTCACTCCTGAGATAAAAATATGATAAAACCTGTACTGCAGACACACCCGCGCCGAAGCGCGGGCATGCCTGCAGATTTATTCTTCCGTATAGGAAAATGCTCCCGTTCTGGGATTCATATGGTAAAAATCGGCGTAGGACAAATCAAAGACAGATTTGCCCAGAGCTCCCACATCCACCTGGTTTTTGATGAGCTCCAGATAAATGCCGGTGTTGGAGATATCTCCCTGGATCAGCAGTCCCTGAAGCTTACCGTCCACCAGGATGGCCTTCTTGTAGGTGCCGCGATCCATCACCGTCTCCACCTGAGCTCCCTCCGGGATGGGATCCAGCTTGCCCAGGGACAGCATGGAAATGCCGAAGAAATTACTGGTATTCTTAAAGGGATAGGGCTTCTCGTAGGCCACCGGCACGCCGGCCATATTCATGGCGGCTGTCTTGCCCTGGTCAAAGGCATCCGGCCATACGCCGGAGAGTCCCGTCACATCCCCCGCCGCGTAGATATCGGGGTCGCTGGTCTGCAGGTACTCGTTGACCTCCACACCCCGGCCCACGGCGATGCCGCTTCCCTCCAGGAAGCCGATCTGGGGCCGGACACCGGCGGCCACCATCACCACATCGCAGGGAATCTCGCTGCCGTCGGAGAGCACCACATGGGTGAGATTTCCCTCCTCATCCAGCTTAGAGCCGGTAACGCCGATCCCCAGATAGAAGGTACAGCCCGCCTCCTCGAAGGCCCTCTGGTAGACGCTGGCCGCGTAGTCGTCCGTCTGCAGAGGCATCACCCGGCCGGCCATCTCCGCGATGGTCACCTCATAGCCCTGATGGCAGAGGGCGGAGGCCGCATCCAGTCCCACCAGGCCGGAGCCCACGATGAAGACCTTTTTCTTTCCCTTCACCGCTTCGTCCAAGGCTTTGGCGTCGGAGAAATCCCGGAAGCCGTAGACATTTTTTCCCTCCCGAAAGCCGGGGATAGGCGGGATGAAATATCCGGCCCCCGTGGCAATCAGAAGCTTGTCGTAAGGGAGGAAGGCCCCGCACTCCAGATCCACCTGCTTCTCCTGGGGACGGATGGCGGTGATCTTCTCCCCCTTCACCCAGCGGATATCCCGCTTCTCAAAGAAGTCTTCCGGAACGAAATTGATCTCCTCCACCGTGCGCTCATGGCCCAGGTACTTGTGGAGCATACAGCGGGAGTGGACGTGCTCGTCCACAGAGATAACGGTGATCTCTCCCCCCTCGTCCATGACCCGCAGGCGGTCCGCAGCCATCACGCCGGCGGCGCCGGCTCCGATAATCACATATTTGGTCATGGCTACACCTCCTTCACGTAGATGGCCCCGGTGGGACAGGCTTTCACACAGCTGGGTGTGTCGGAGATCCCCTCACAGAAATCGCACTTCACCATGTAGTGAAGGGTGGTATCCGGCTGGGGGATTCCGAATTTACAGTTCATCACGCACATATAGCAGGCCGCGCACTTGCTGCGGTCGTATTTTACCAGACCGTCGGACAGATCCTTGGTCAGGGCCCCGCTCATGCAGGCGTTGGCACAGCCCGGGTCATCGCAGTGGCGGCAGAACAGGGGAATATATCCCCCTTTGCCGTCGCTTTTGATGAAGTTGCGGGACTGATTTTTGGGGTCCGTCAGATCGAGATCGTAGATGGTCCCCGGAGTCTCCCGGTGGGCCTGCATGCAGGCCAGGGAGCAGCTCTTGCACCCGTCGCACTTGGACGGGTCGATAAAGATTCTCCTCATATCCCGTCCTCCTCTTAGATGTTCAGTCCCCTGCGCTTCTCCTCAATGATGGCCTCCAGCTTGTCGGCTGCGGAAACCGCGTCTGCATCCACGATCACCTGGCCGCCGGTGATATTCTTCATATCCTCGGTGAGCACCTTGGTCACCAGGGGGCTGCCGGTGATGAAGGGCGGCACGCCCAGATGCAGGGGCAGGCCCAGGGTCAGGCCGAAGGCGCCGTCCGCCAGAGCCTGCTCCTCCAGCCACTGGGCTGCGGAGAGCACCAGGGGCAGCTGAGGAATGTCAATGCCGATCTCCTTGGCCAGCTCCGTGGCCACCATCTCCAGACGGCCGATGGCCAGGCAGGGGCCAAAATTCAATACCGGCGGAATGCCCAGGGATTTGCAGACTTCCTTAAGTCCCGGTCCGGCCAGCTCCGCCGCCTCGGGAACCATCAGACCGCAGTTCTCGATGCCTCCTGAGGAGCATCCGGCAGACAGTACGATAATGTCTCTCTTGATCAGCTCCTTGGTCAGGGCCACCGTCAGGGTGTCATGGCCGTAGGCCACAGAGGAGCAGCCCACCACGCCGGCCACACCCTTGATCTTTCCGGATACGATCAGGTCAATCAAAGGCTTCCAGCTGTCTCCCAGGAACTTCTTCAGGGAGATCTCAGATACGCCCGTGAGGGTATTCTTATTTCCGTGCTCCGGCAGCAGGCGCAGCTCCACCTTGCCCCGGCGCTCTTTGTAGGCCGCGATCAGCTCATCAATGATCTTCTCCCCGTCCTCAACTCTGGTCTCGAAGTTGAAGGGGATCAGCTCCGCGTTCTTCTTCTTTGCCACGTCGTCGATACAGATCTGCTTAATCATCAGGGCGTCGCAGATGGGCTCGATGCCCGGCAGAGTACAGTTAAACTCGGAGAGCACGCCGTCGATGGCTCCCGTGGCCAGAATGGCCTCGCTGGTGTAGTTATTTCCCGCATGGCCCGGGAAAATCTCCGTATAGTGGGCGCCCCGCAGCTGCAGATCCTGGCCCACGCAGGTGCAGCCCACCAGCTTGAAGCCCTTGGCTCCGGCGGCCTTGGCCTTCTCCACCACATCCGGGTCAGTGAGGCGATCCTGGATGTAGGTGAACATGGAGTGCTGATGACCGGTGATCATCACATTGATGTAATCCGGGTCAATGACATTTAAGCCCACCGGGGCAAAGCGGATCTCCGGCTCTCCCAGGAGGATATCATTTAACAGGTTGGTGAGCATCAGGCCGTATACGCCGGTGGAAATACCCAGCTTCAGGCAGTGTACCAGCATGTCCATGGGATCGGAATTTAAGTTGGTGGAGCATTTTACCACGCCGGCAAAGACCTCGGACTTGGAACCTCCGGGAACGATGCCCAGCTCCTTCCAGGCCTTAAGCCGGGGAGAGTAAGCCAGCTTCTCGATCAGCTCCATCTGCACGTAATCCGGCTTGTAGAGGTCAGCCAGCACCGCGTCGGCCACCTTCACCGCCAGGTCGTACTTATCCGTCCCCGTGATCCCCAGAACCTCAGCCAGACGGTTTAAGGCCTCCTCAGAGCGGATATTTCCCTTGGCCAGGGCTGTGTTCTTCAGATTCAGGGCTGTGTTTTCCACCACATGGATGTAGCAGCCGCTGCCGCAGGCCACCGCCCGCAGGAAGTTTCTGGCCACGATGGTGTCCGCGTCGGCGCCGCAGATTCCCCGGGGGGATTTGGGCGTGATCCGGCAGGGACCGTTGGCGCAGAGACGGCAGCAGACGCCCTGCAGTCCGAAACCGCACTTGGTGGACTGGCTGTCCACCCGGTGGTGGGAGGTCTCCAGGGGCAGCTCCCGGATAAATGCCTCCAGGGGCTTATCCGCGCTGGCACAGGTTTTGCTGCTTACGCAGCCGGAACAGACTGAACATGAACTCATTTTCTATTTCCTCCTTATGTAATAATAGTATTCATTATTGTTTATAGTTTAACAAACTTTAGCCCATTATGCAAGATCTTCCTGCGCTTTTTTCTCTATTTCTGTAACCTTTCGGCCTCACTGCCACAAATGCTTCAGAACAGCCGGCGGATCTTCTCTTCTCCCCTCCGCAGCCATCCCTCCAGCTCCTGAGGTCCCCCTTCCAGTCCAGGCAGCAGGGTCTCCTGAAAGGCCGCGTACTCATCCAGCAGCCCCTGGCCGTGAAGCACCCGGTAGGCCCCGGCGTCGCTGCCCAGGGCCGCCTGACCTCCCTTCCGGTAGAAATACCGAAGATTCTCCTGAAATCCCCGGTATATGCTCTCCAGCACTGAATCTGAAAAACGGCCGCAGCCCATGAGATTTTTCACGGTGACGCAGGTGGGCACCCAGACAGTCTTGGACTGGGCCAGGGCATCCAGACTCTCCTGATCTTGGAAGTTCCCGTGTTCCACCGAGTCCACCCCGGCCTCCACCGCCCAGAGCACTCCCCGGGCCCCGTTGGTGTGGGCCATGACCGATAATCCCTCCTCATGGGCGATATGCACCAGCTGGCTCACCTCCTGTCGGGGCAGAGTATCCTCCGTGAGGGTGTGATCCGTCTCAAAATCCATAATCCCGGTGGTCATGATCTTGATGAAATCGCCCTTAAGCTCCTTCACCTGCTTAACTAAAGCCGCGTACTCCTTTAGGGTGTCATAGCCCTTGCCCACAATGGCGCCGTAATGGCCCCGGCGATGAATGGCAAAAAGAGAGGTGCGGTAGGTGATGCCGTACTCCGGGGCCAGCCGCCTGGCCAGGGCGGATACACCGTAATCGTCCCCGCCCTCCCGGATGAAGGTGATTCCCCTCCTCTGGTATTCCCGCAGATGCTCTCTCACCAGGGTCTCCCGGGGATGTCCCCGGTGATCCTCCACTGCCCTGCGGTAATCTAAGCCGTTCATAAAAAGGTGCGCGTGGCACTCTCCAAAATTTCCTGTCACGTCTTTATTCCTCTGTATCAGAAATCTCCCGGAGCTTCTTCCCGGCCTTCCCCTTGTCCTCCAGCTGGAAAGACTCCTCACTCTCCCAGTAGTC
This sequence comes from Candidatus Egerieimonas intestinavium, assembly GCA_018711815.1. Classification (GTDB taxonomy): domain Bacteria; phylum Bacillota; class Clostridia; order Lachnospirales; family Lachnospiraceae; genus Egerieimonas; species Egerieimonas intestinavium. The sequence continues at coordinate 50,751 of DVHU01000091.1, read as the reverse complement.
ATCCAGCCGCACCGGCATATCCTTTACCATCTTTCCCATCCGCTCATTCAGCAGGCACAGCCCCTGTTGGGTTTCATTGATGCTTTTGATGTACTGCTCGATCTTATATTTGGCCGCCATCAGCTGGATTCCCTTCTCCTCCAGCTGAGCGTTAATCCTGGAGGAGATATTTCGGCGCTGCCGCTCCCCCTCCTCCACAGCCCGATCCCTGGCCTCCTGGATGATCTGGCTGGCTCGCTCACGGGCCTCCTTCTCAATCAGCTCCGCATTGTTTCTGACCTCCTCCATGATCTTCGTCACCGTCTCATAGTCAAAGAGATCATCCCGGCTCTCCAGCTGCTTTCTCAGCTGCTGATTCTCCTGCTCCAGTCTCTCCTGAGCTTCCCGCAAGCGGGCCAGAGTTTTCCTCTCGCTCTCTGTCCTGGCGCGCTCTTTTTGGAGCTCCTCCTGCAGCTTGTTCAGGGCTTCCTTCTCTTTTGCCCCGGCGGACTCTGCGTTTACCGCCTCAGGCTCTGATTTTTCCGCCGTCGGCTTTTTCTCCAGCCCTTGAGCGCTCTTGTCATCCGGCTGGGCATCATCCAGCTGCTTATGGGCTTCCTCCAGCTCCGATTTTACCAGGGCCAGCTCGCCCTCGCTCTCCTCCGCCCTCCGTATCAGGTCCTGCTTTTCCTTCTGGTGGAGCAGCTTGACCGTCTCGATCTCGTGCTCCATGTTCCGGATATGTTCTTCCACATCCTCCCGGTTATATCCCCCGAACAGAGCCGTTCGGAACATTCCGTTCTGCGCCATCGCGTGTCCTCCTCAATCCTTTGTATAGATAATCTGCACGCCGTCCTGCAGTGGGGCGTCCATTGCCAGCTCAATGCACTCCTCTTCATCCGGATCCGTAATGCCGATCCCTATCCGGAAGCCCTTCTGGAACTCCTGGGTAAAGGGAATGTGAGTCATTGTCTGGATCTCCTTGCCGGGATACAGTTCGGAGAGGTTAATCTCCACGGTCTCCCAGTATTCCAAATTCCCATGGCTGTCATAGACATACATGGTCACCGGCCAGTCGAAATACAGGGGCGCCAGGCCGCTGTTCTGCCAGGTCATCCCCACCTCCAGCCGTCCCTGGCTGAAGGAATAGTGGGTACTCAGCTCCGAGATGTAATAGCGGTAGCCCAGCTCCCCCTCCAGAAGCTTCGCCGCCTGGCTGTCTTTCAGCTCCCCCTCCGGACATTTGGGGCCGATAAAGGTCATATGGCTCTCCCGAATCATGGAAAGGGTGGCGTCCAGGCGCTCTCCCAGGAGCTCCTCCAGGGGATAGCGGCTGGTGAATTCCCCGCCGCAGGGAGCGCTCTGCCAGAAGCTCGTCATGGTCTGATATTCCAGGGGATCTCCCGCCGTCGCAAAGCTGCCGCCGTCTTCTATCCAGCCCAGCCATTCCTCCGTGGACTCCCGGTCTCCCACCATATCGTTATACAGCCCCATGGCTCCCTCCGCTGCCATGACAAAGTTCCGGCGCATGAGCAGTCTTGCGTGGTGGAAATGATCGGAATAGGCCAGCACATAATCCCAGCAGATCTCCGGGCTTGGCAGAGGCGCCACCCCCTCGTCGGTGTTGGTGTGCCATTCGCCCCAGTGTCCCAGGCTGCCCAGCTCCACGTAGGCCACAAAATCATCTTGGCCCAAATACTGGGCCAGGGCTTCAATGGCCATCCGGTGGCGCTCAATCAGATACTCGTTATCATAGTTTGGGGAGTATCCCTGCCCGTACCCGGTATCGTAAAAGGCTCCGTCCCCGGTCTCCTCGTACAGCCACTGGGGAATGTCCATGTGCTCCTCCTCCCCCGGCACGTCGCACAGGAAGCGCAGCACCGCGTGCTTCCCCTCCCTCTTCCAGCGGTCGATGTGGAAATACTCCTCCAGGGCCTCTGTGTCGTATTTCCCCGGGGAGGGCTCCCACATGGCCCAGGTAAGTCCTATATATACCAGCCGGGAATCCTCGCACTCTTTTATGGAATAGGCCTCCGGCGCATAGCCGGTCAGAGGATTAGTCAGCTCTCTGCCGCTCTCTTTGTAGGTTGTGGTCTGATTCAGCCGGTAGCGGTGGGGAATAAGGTACAGCAGCATGGCCCCGATGGCCACCGCCAGAAGCAGCATAGCGATATAGGGAACCTTTGATTTACCCATGATATTCTCCGTTATACTGGATCAGCGTGGCGTCCTGGACGCCTTCCAGGGCCTGGATGTGCTCCAGGAACACCGTATTGTCTGTGCGGCACTCCAGCTCCATGGTGAGCTCAGTGATCTGTCCCCGGATAGTCTTCGATTTCAGCTGGGACTTCATCTTCCGCACGATCTTCAAAATTTCATCTCCGGCCTCCCGGGAGGTATAGTGAACCACCAGGATAAAAATCGTTCCCTTCTTCTTATGGTTGTAAAACAGGTGCACGATAAAGAACATAACGGCCATGGTGACAATAGCCAGCACATAGAGCCCCGCTCCCAGAGTAATTCCCACGGAGATGGCCCAGAACAGATATAAAAGATCCATGGGATCCTTGATGGCCGTCCGGTAACGCACGATGGACAGGGCACCGATCATACCAAGGGAAATCACGATATTGCTGCTGATGGCCAGCGTCAGCATGCAGCTTAAGACCGTCATCCCCACCAGAGTCACCGCAAAGGCGCTGGAAAACACCACGCCCCCGAAGTAGCTCCCGTAGATCTTATAGATGCAAAGCCCCAAAACCACCGCCAGCACCATGGCAACAACTGCCGTGGTCACAAATTCTGTGGTCAGCCCCTGTCCGCCCACAAAGGTCTCCCACACAGAATTTTTAAAATAGTCTTTTATGTTCATCGTTTTCCCCTCCTGTTTGTCTTTGAAATTCCCGCCAGCACATCTGTCCGGAAAAAGGCCGCCTCATAGCAGAGCGTATATTTGGAAATGGCCAGGAACTGCTGACCGTCCAGAGGCAGAAGCTCTTTGATGACAGAGGGCAGAAATTCTGTAAATTTCACCTCCAGAACCAGCACCCCCGGCTCCAGCGTAGCCCGGGTGGGGAGGTTCGGATCAAAAATATCATAGTTGAAGGCCGCCGCCCGCACATCCCGGTCAAAGGTCACCCGCACATCCCCCTCCCGGCGGATCAGCGGCGTCCTCTCGTAGTCCACAATCACCTTTGGCCTCTGAAGATTCACCATGCACTCATAGTAGAACTCCCGGCACAGATTGTGCGGGCTGCCCAGCAGAAATTCATACTTCCCCTCCAGGATCCATTCAAACTCCTGGCGGCTGAGGGGCGCCGACTCCTTGAAGATGTAGCTGCTTTTCTTTTTCTTTCGCTCCAGCTTGATGCCCACATCGCTGTAGTCGTAAATCCTGATCCTCCACTTTTTCCGGTCGGAGATTCCCATCATTTTCTCCGTGTAGGCTGAATCCCAGTAATCATCAAAATATAGGCTGCGGATGGTATACTGCCCGCCCCGGGCATAGGGATCCACCTCCATGAAGGGCAGAAGCCGCCTCTTGAGCTCCTCGGCCTCCCACTGGGAAATATAATACTTCCATTCATTTCGATACATAGCCATCAGTCCTCGCTGTATTCCACCGCCGCGATGCTGCCGTCGTTCTGTACATAGAAGCACAGGGTGCTGTAGCAGGTGGTTCCGGCCTCCGTGCCGTAATATTCGTAGGCGTCCTGCCAGATACCGTCCTCCCCCTGGGCTCTCACCCGGAGAAAATACTGTCCCGCCGGCAGAGCCTCCACCTGGCAGCTGGTCTCTGTGGTGGTCGCCTGGAAAATGTTCTGGGAAAAGGTATAATCCCGGGCCAATTCCACCGTGTAGGTAACCTCCCCGCCCTCATGGCAGTAGGCCTCCTCCCAGGAAAGCGCCGTCTGGGCCCCGGTATTCTGGGGCGTCAGAATGTGGAAGGGCCACGCGCAGGAGAGACTCTCCTGGTAAGCCGCGTAGTTGGCCTCCACCTCTGCGGTCAATCCCGCTGTCAGGGTTTCATACTCCTCCCTGGTGACCCGGGCGTAGGTCACATCCGGCAGCGCGTACAGGTACTCCTCCGCGATCCGGCTGTAGCTGTCAATCTCCTCCTGCAGCCTGTCCTCGGTCAGATAATTCTCCCGCAGATCCTCCACCGCATCGTTCAGGGCCTCCCGGCAGGAATCTTCCTGCAAAATCCGGTCAAAGAGAACGGTGTCCGTGAGGAGGAAGATGCCCTTCTTCCAGGACCGGGCGTAGGACTCGTCCTCCAGAGCCTTGTATCCCTCCTCCAGTATACCCGAATTGTTCCAGGAGATAAAGTACCAGCGGTTTTGTCCCCGGGCATTGTAGAGATAATAGCTGCCGTCCAAGATATCCGAATTTCCCATCAAAATATGAAAGGCCATCCAGTAATACAGGTTGTCCGCCTGAAAATACTGATCTACAATTTGGCTCATCGGCGTGTCTTCGTCATTGACCGCCTCCAAAAGCTGCACCAGGGAGGAGTGATCCTCGGAGCCGTCGATTTCCAGATACTGCTCGAAGAACTCCCGGTCATAGTCTGGATCCGTGGCTTTTCGGATACTGTCCTCATGGCGCTGCCAGTCAAATTCCTCCGTGGCCTGGTAGAGGGCTCCGTCGCTGTCGAAGCCCCGGTTTCGGAGATACTTTTTGTTGATCTGCTCCACCTGGGTGTAAAGGCCGTAGTCCACGAAGAGGCCGTCCTCCCCTTCAGTCTTGTCTTTCACATACAGATGGACAAACTGGGTTCTGGCCGAGATCGCCCCGGGGATATCTTCCAGCAGGGAGTAGGCCAGCTTATTCTTAAACCGCAGGGGATCTGCCACGTGTTTGTTCAGGGTGATGGTCTGCTGATCCCTCCAGGTACCGCTGCCGTCTTTAAGCTTAATCCGGTAGCTCTTCTGGGGCCAGGTGGAGGCCCCATGGCCCCTCAGCTGCACTGTGGCGTTGGCGGTCCGGTCCTCATAGCCAAACTCTCCCACGAGAGGGCCCTCCTCATCGCCCACCTGGAGCACCGCCTCGCATTTGTAGGGATCGATGCCCTTCTCATCATAGTAGTCCAGGGGATAGCTGTTGACCTCCGTCCAGGTGTGATCGGTGTCCTCGCCCTCATTTCCCCGGCCCACGGTCAGATACATGGTGACCACGTCCTCTTCCTCCCGGTAGAGGGCCCTGTTGTCCTCCAGCTCATAGTCCCCGGCGTCCTCCCCGGTGGTCTCATAGGTCTCGTCATCGCTGACCAGGGTTCCTCCGCCCCCGGCCCCGCAGCCGGACAGCAGCAGGGCAAAAAGCAGCAGGGATAATGATAACGCGTGTTTCCTTCTCATAAACTTACTCCTCTGTCTGGCAGAATCTATTCCTCCGCCAGATAATTCTCTATGCTTCCGTCTTCATTGACCACAAATACCTTTACGCCGTACGCTTTTCCCTCAGACTCTGTAGAATAATAGTCGAAACAGTCCTGCACGTAGCCGGACTCATTTTTCGCCTGCACCCGCAGATAATAGGTTCCCGGGGGCAGGGGATCAAAGGTGGCCTCCGGCAGGAAGAGACCCTCCCCCTGGGCGATCACGTCGGTCAGCCGGTAATCCCGGGCCAGCACATAGCTGTAGGTGATGTTCTCCCCATCCAGATCGTAAGACACGTCCCACTGGATCGAGATTCTCCCCTCCTCCGCTGTGGGCGTCCCCACAAAGAAGGGCCAGGGCTTCTCCAGACTCTCCAGATAGTAGCCGTAGTTTTCCTCAATCTCCCCCGCAATGGCGGAGGTCAGATTGTTATACTGACTTTCATCCGTCAACCGGCTATTCGCCATATCTGGACTTCTGAAAAGGTAGGGGCGCACCGTCTCCGCGTACTGCCGGGTCATCTCCCCCAGCTTCTCCTGGGTCAGGTAGTTGTTCCGCAGATCCTCCACGGCGGCGGTGAGCATCTCCCGGTATTTTTCCTCCCGAAAAATCCGGTTAAATAATCTAAGATGCATAAACTGGGTCATGCCCCGCTCCCAGGACTGGCCCTCCGTATACCCCGTAGTTCGATAATAATTCCTGTTAAAAGCACTGTCATTATCCCAGGAGATAAAGTACCACCTCTGGGAATTCTGGGGGCTGTACAGATAATAGTTTCTGGATCCCACATCATAGTTTCCCGTGAGGATATGGAAGGCCATCCAGTAGCAGATGTTCTCCATATCAAAGTGCTCCTCCACAATCTCCTCAATGGGAATGGAGTAATCGTTTACCTGCTCTATGGTCTTCAGAAGCTTAGCGTGATCCTCGTCCCCCTTGATCTCCAGGTACTCCTCAAAGGCCCTCTCGTCATACTCCGGGTCCGTGGTCAGCCGCACCTGGTCATACTCCTGCCATTCAAAGAAATTGATCTTGTAGAGGTGTCCCCGGCTGTCCAGCCCATGGCTTTTTAAGTAGGTCTTGTTGATCTGCTCCACCTGGGTGTAGAGGCCGTAGTCCACGAACTCCCCGCTGCCCCCGGCGGTCTCATCCTTCACGTACAGGTGGACGAACTGGGTCCTGGCGCTCATCATCTGGGGGATCTCCTTCATCAGGTCGTAAGCCAGCTTGTTCCGGAAGCGGTAGGGGTCTCCCACGTGCTTGTTCAGGGCAAGGGTTCTCTGGCCCCGCCACTCCCCCATCCCCTCCTTGATGCGGATCTTATAATTCTTCTGATTATACCTGGAGGAAGTCTGCCCCCGGATCTGCACCGTGGCATTGGAGACGGTCTCTCCGTATCCCACTTCCCCCTCCGCCGGGCCGCTCTCATCCCCCACCTGCAGCAGGGCCTCGCAGTTGTAGCGGTCCAGGTCATTGTCCTCGTAATAATAGGTGTCATAGGTGTTGATCTCGGTCCAGGTGTGGTCGGTATTGTCCGCGGCATTTCCCGGGCGCACAGTCAGGTACATGGTCACCACCGAGGTCTCCTGATCCTCGGCGTAGAGGGCGTCGTTATCCCGGAGAGGGGCCTCCTGGAGCTCCTCCTTCCCGGCGGCGGTTCCCTCCCCGGATTTTCGGGTCTCCTCCTGAGCTCCCTGGTCTCCCTGAGCTTCCCGTTTTCCCTGGGTCGCCTGAATTTCCTGAGCCTCCTCCTGGGCGGGAGCGCAGCCGCTTAAGCCCACCACCAGGAAAAGGGCCAGGATGCCCAGCATGGTCCGCTTCTTTTTCTTATACTTCTTATCCCACTTTTTCCTGGGTTTCTGGGCCTGCCTGCGGTCCTTCTCATCCAGGTAGTCGCAGAGCCGGGCAAATAAGCCCACCTCCCGGTCCGGCAGCAGGAATTTCCGGCTCAGCAAATAGTAGGCCAGACGCTTGGTATACCACTCCAGCCTCAGCAGGATAATCAGGTAAAAGGCCGCCGCCCCGAACAAGAAGCCCAGGCCAAAGTATTCCACGGAGCCGAAGAGATTCTGCAGGACGGTCAGCACCACGCTGACCAGGGCGAAGGCCGCCGTTCCCATCAGGGCTCCGGCATAATCCTCAAAGTAAAGCAGGATCAGCATGGCAGAGTTGGCCACCGCGTAGATGCCGTACCCCACGCACAGAAACCGGTATATACCGATGGAGGTATCGTTGAATCCCAGAGCGGTGTACTGAAGGATGATACTGCCCGCCACCAGAAAGATAACCGTGGCAATCAGCTGCTTGTGACCGTCGAAGACCAGCTCCTTCTCCAGGGTATCCAGCATCTCCTCCTCAGCCTGGTCAATATCCCGGATGGCCCCGTTGTCGTTGAAGAGGCCGTAATAATTGCGGTAGGTGGGATAGAACCGCACCTCCACGGAGGTGACAAAATTAACGGTGGTGACCAATATGGAAAAGAAGGCGCACAGGGCCGGCACATCGTGGTATGGCGCTCCGTAGAAGAGCCCCTCCACCTGCACCTGCAGGGGGCCGAAATACATGATCACCAGGTGGGCGAAAAGGCCGATATTCACAAAACCTCCGGAGAGGGCCAGGGACCGGTAGCGGTCGAACCACCGGAGAAAATTAAAGCTGCTTCCCTGGCTTTTGGGAAAATAGTTCAGCAAAAGCTTATAGTACCAGACCATCATAATTCCGTAAGCCACGATCACACAGAGCAGAAGGCTCGGCACACTGACCCAGCCCAGCAGCACAAAAATCAGCGCCAGGAAAAAGCCCACCATCAGGGAAAAGGCGAAGGCAAAAACTATGGCCTGAAAATCCTTCAGGGCAGTCAGATAGATCATCTCCGTCCACACCACAATGAGAATCATGCAGAACCACAGGCACAGCACCTGCTCCAGCAGGGAGACGCCGGAAAACCACAGAAATATCCCGTAGCCCAGACCGCCGATCACCAGCATGATGGCACAGCTCCCATAAAAGGAGGGGAGAACCTTCTCCTGCCGCTCCTCGTACAGCATATCGGCCACATAGCGGGTAATTACCATATTAAACCAGCTGGTGACCGTCAGAGACACCAAAAGCCCGTAAGTGATCATACAGTTTAAGAGCTCCCGCTCATGGGAATCCATCCCCGCCAGCCTGGCCGCCAGGCTCATGCCCACCAGCAGCACCACCCCCAGCAGCATGGGGCCGGCACAGATGATTCCCGCATAGCCGTAGGCCCGGCACAGAGAGAAAAATCCTTTTTTCTGAAATAATCTTTTTAAGCTGAATCCAATTCCCGCCATCTGCGAAACACCTCGTCATAGACTTCCTGATAATTATGTATCATATCCTCGTGCCGGAAAAACTGCTCCACCCGCTTCCGGGCCGTCTGGCCCATCTGGTAGCGCTCCTCATGGTGCGTGCACATTCTCTCCAGGGCGGCGCAGAGGGCCTCTCTGTGCATGGGGGGAACACAGTAGCCGGCCGGCCCCAGGGTATCCCCCTCCATACCGTCGATCAGCTCTCGGCAGCAGCCCACATCCGTCACCACACAGGGCCTAGCCGCCGCGAAGGACTCCAGGACCGCCAGGGGCTGGCCCTCGGAGATGCTGCTGAGCACCGTAAAATCAAACTTTTCCATATATTCCAGGACGTTGACCGTCCCTGTGAAGTACACGTCCTCAGTCCCCAGCTGCTCCCTCAGGGCATAACACTCCTGGGCGTACTCCTTGTCGTCCTCCGGGCCGGCCACATACAGCCGGGCGGCGGGGACTCTGTCCTTTAACTCCGCGAAGGCGTACAGCAGGGTCTTCACATCCTTAATGGGGGAGATCCGGAGAATGGCCCCGATGTCCACATACCCGTTTTCCTTTTTCAGGGGGATATTTATGAACCGCTCATAATGGATACCGTTGCTGATCCACCGGCATTTTTCTCTGTCGCAGCCCATCTCCACCTGAATATTTCTGGCCCGGGGAAAGAGGCTGGTGATCATGGTAGCCTTGTCGTAGGCGGCTCCCGACAGCATGTAGAAGAAGCGCACCCACAGCTTCTTAAAATTGGGCTGCACCCACTTGGCCCGGATAATCTCCTCCTCCCGCTCCCGGGTGTAGATCCCATGCTCAGTGATCTCGTAGGGGGCGTGATAAACATAGCCCCCCAGCCGGGCCAGGATCCCGGCGTAGCCGGTGGCGATGGAGTGATATAGATCCGCCTTGGGCACATCCGTCTGCAGAAGATACAGCACCGGCAGAAACATGGATCTTACCGTGTGAAAGAAGTCCGAGAAGCTGGTGTAGGGATACTCTTCCCTGCACAGATCCATGATGATCTGCAGGAAATCCTCGCTCATGAGGAAGGTAACCGGGGATATCTTCCGGTCATGGTACATCTGGAACATAATGTTCCAGTCGGGCCGCTGACAGTTGATAAAGTCCCGCAGAGTGCGTATTTCCTCCTCATTGAAGCGGTATTTCTCCTTCCGAAAGCGCAGGGAGAAAGCGTCATCCAGAAAGATCTCCCTCACCTCCACCACGTTTGGGGGAATCTCATATTTAAATTTTCCCTTATCCTTGGCGTTGGCCCCAATGGCCCACACCACAAACTCATGCTCCGGCATGGCCTTCATGTACTGGTGAATCCAGGTGGACACACCGCCGGTCACATAGGGGTAGCAGCCCTCCAACACAACACAGATTCTCATCCTTCACCCTTCTCTATCTCTATACTTACCTGAGCCTGGTCCGCCCGCAGAAGATACAGTCCCTCCTGGAGCTTCTCAAGCTCTCCTCCCTTGACCTCTCCCGGGGTTCCTTCATTGATTCGCACCATGAGCCAGGCTTCCTTCCGGAAATTTCCCAGCTCCAGGGTCAGGGTATTTTCTTCGTATTTTCTCTCCACCCACAGGTCGTCGTAGATCTGAACCGCCGCCGCCAGCTCCGTACCTGTGAGGTTTCTGAGCTCCGGCGCCGAGGTGTAAAGCCATTCCACGTATTCCGACAGGTTCGCGAACATCTTCTCCCAGCCAAGCTCGGCTCCCCGCTCCTCGTCCAGGGCGTCGTCGGGATGCTGGAAGTGGGTGTTCACAAAGTGAAAATTCAGCTCCGACAGGGCCACAATCTGCATATACTCGTCCAGCAGATACCCGGAGATAACCCGGGGCGTCTCGATGATCCCGTCTTCCGCCACCTCAAACTCCTGGGCGTAGCCTATATCCTGGGCATCCGGCAGGTACACGCTGGCAATAGCTTTTATCTCTGTCTCATCCCCCAGCATCTGCCGCCCTTCGGCGGAAAGGATGTTGGAGGGGGGCACATACACGTTAAATTCCTCCTCCGGGAACAGATAAGCACAGAAATCCTCCAGCTCTTTTATGGAAGCCTTCATGTTCTCCTGATCCACCCATACCTTGTAGCCGTCGTACTCTCCCTTGTAGTCAAAGCCCGGCAGGCAGAGGGGCATGTGGTTATAGCCGTGAAACCCAATCTCCCCTCCCTGCTGCAGCAGCATATTGCCGAAGTAGCGGAAGCGGCGCACATCCTGATTCCGGTCAAAGGGCCCTTCCACCTGATCGGAGTACTCCTCGATCACCAGCCCTGTGTAGCGGATTCCGTATTCCTCAGCCAGGTTGTAGACGTCATTCCACCAGACATTGGTATAGAAATCCGAGATACTCATATGGTAGTCCCGTTCCACGTACTGGCTGTTTCCGGAGGGCACAGGGGCCGGAAAATCGTCAATGTAGAAGGTGGAGGCGTTGATCACCGGGTAGGCGAAGGTCTCCTGCAAAAGCGTATAGGCGGAGGAGTAAAATCCCCGGTAACCCTTTTCCAAAAAGCCCAGGTTGTTCACTACCACGGTGCCCGCCCCCAGCTGGTACTCCCAGATCAAGGGCACCGGATGCTCACCCCCGGATTCCAGATGCACCTGGCAGTCTTCTGCGAGGTTCACATTGAGCGAAGATTCATAGGGGTCGGTAACCGCATAGTCTTTTTCTGTCCCCCCAATCATAAAGTCCGAGGTAAAATGCAGGGTTTCCACCACCGCATAGTTGTAGCCCGCCTGCTCCACCCCGAGATTGCCGGCGATGGTGCTCAGCACACCGTCATTCTCCGGCAGATAGACGAACATCAGCCCACCCCCCTCCCGGGTCCAGTTCAGGATCTCCAGGAGCTTGTCCCCCAGCTGTCTAAGGTGAGTCATGGAGATCACCAGGGTCTCGTACTTCTCCAGGCTAACCTCCGCCGCATCCTTTCCCTCCACAGCGTCGTAGCCCACTTTCATCTGATCCAGAACCGCCGCCATGGTCTCCAGACCTTTTTCCCCTGCGTCGTCATTTTCCCACAGCAGGAGGCACTCCGCTTCCTGGGCTGAAACCTCCTGGGCCACCGCCTGCCGGGAGTCCGGCACCAGCAGACGCTCCTGCCTACGGTAGAACACATTCCCCTGGGCCAGGCAGAGAGCCACGGTCATCAGGGCAAAGACCAGCAGCACCGTGGACAGCCGGCGAAAACGGAAGGATTTTTTTGTCTGTGACTTTCCTTTGTTCTTCAACTCTCCTTCACTCCTTCTCCCCCTGCCAGAACCGGAGGAGCCTGCGTCCATCCGGCGTCAAATAAATATTCTTCCTCTTCAGGAGTTCCATGATCTTCTTCATGCCCTCCCGGTTTTTCACCAGGGAATAATACTGGATCATCAGCAGGTAACCTGCCTCATCCCCCGGCCAATTTTGGATGATGTACTCAATGTCCCTGTACATATCCGTGTAGTTTCCCAGCTGCATATCCACCTGCACCTTCTCCTTGCGCAGGGGAAGGTGCAGGGGCTCGGCGCTGATCTTTTTCTCCAACATCCCGCTGTATGTCTGCAGTTTCAGCTTCCGGTCATTTCCCTCGGCAATCCCACTGGCCAGATACCGGTTCAGCAGGCGGAGATAATCGTCGATGAGGTCGGAATTGTCAGGCTCCTGATCCATCTTCCAGTCCAGCTCCTGAAACTTAAGGTCATATTCCTTCTGAAGCTCCGCCAAGGCTGTCACCGCATAGTGAACCACCTCCGTGTCGTCGTTGGTTCTGGCATCCTTCAGGAGCTCCACGTAGTCGCCGGGATTGTCGTACAGAATTTCCATCATCAGCTCCCGCCGGGTTCCCGGTTCGTTGATCAGCAGCGCCTCCTCCAGGGGAACGATACGCTCCTCGACGGAATTCTCCTCCACCAGGATACTCCGCTGCACAAAGTCATTGATCTTCAGCTTTTCAATGCCCACCTCCCGGCGTTTCGGCTGCTTCTGCCTGGTCCTAAGCTCCAGAAACAGCAGCACAAAGAGCCCCCACAGGGGCACCAGCAATACCATAGGCATGATGATCCTTGGGCTTTTCAAAATAGATAGCCGCATCAGGATATATAAGATCACGCACAGAATCAAATGAATGATAAGCAATAAAACGATTAGCACCCGTATCCCACTTTCTTACGCTACATTTTCTACGATCTGGTACTCCAGGCCCGCTTGATCCAGCCTGTCTCCCACGATCCGCAGGTTGCTTCTGGTCATCTGCACCAGAAGCAGGTAGATATTGCCCTCCGAATCCGTTCCCACCACGTCGCTGGCCCGGACTATCCCGGTCAAACGCTCGTTGACGCTGGCCTTATCCGTATCCTTCAGGCGCAGCAGCACAAAGTCCGCCACTCCCTCATCCTTCATGGCCGCCTGAGTCTCCACAATCTGTCTCATCCGCTCAGGATAGACAATATTGGTGTTGGGATAGTAAAGCTTGGCCCCCGCCAGTTCCTCATATTCCATGGCCCGCAAAAAGGAGGTCTGCACCAGCCCGCACAGAATCTTGAAAATATTCACATAACGCATCCCGTACTGCTCCACGCTGACCTCCTGGATAGTCACCAGGAGAACCATGGTGTCATTGCGGAAGATCCCGCAGGCATACATGGGCATCCCCGGGGTCAGCTCCGTATTTTTCCAAACCTCCCCCTGTTTTACGGTATCGTACATTTCCTGGTAATCAGCCATGCGAATAGATTTTGTCAGCTTGGCCAAAATGCTGTTGGAGCATACGGCCAAACGCCCGAATTTCTGCCAGGAATCCAGGGTGTAGATGGCAATGGTGTGATTTTCTAAAATCTCCTCAAGAATGCCGATCCCTTCCAGGAATATACGCTCCGTCTGCTCGCTGTCCAGCTTCTGCACCGCGTCGAAAATCTTGCCGAAGCTATCCTTAAAGCCCAGAATCTGGCGCTTATACTCCTGCTTATTCTGGATAGCCCCGCTGTAGACATCGTTGAGAAATTTGTATTTGTCCCTCAGCAGAGCGTACTGCTGTCTCAGATAGAGCAGAGCGTCCGTTCGCTTGTTGGAGGCATAACCGGTGATGGAGGCCACCAGCAGATAGATGGCAAAGGGAATCCAGTTTTCAATGTTGTAAAAGAGCACTGTCCCGTTCATGCCGATCAGGAAATATTGGCGAACCAGTGCCAGGCACTCCAGCACCGCCGCCAGCACCCCAAAGCGCATGCCGTGCATGGTCCCCATAATCACAATGTAGCAGAGACGCACATCCACAAACCGGAAATAGACATTTTCCGAGGTGATCTGGCAGATCAGCTCAGCCAGCAGGAAAAGAAGGATCAGCTCCAGACAGATCAGCGTATTCTTTCCCAGCTTCTTGACAAAGGCCGACATTTTCTGCCGGAAACCATATCGCTCTCCCATGATCTCCTGGACGAAAACCCGATAGTATAGGCCCATATCCTCCAGGGCATTCTCTTTGGCAATAAAGCCATACCTGTTCCGCAGCTCCGGTGACGACGCCGGAAGCTGCTGCATGTACGGGCCATTCTCGTAGGCAAACCGAGCGTCATCTGCCGCCAGACGAAGCATATCCTCCAGCTCCCCGAAGGTATAGTGATATCCGCTGGTGACGGTGAAAATCCCGCTCTCATCCTCTGTCTCCTCGTTGATCTGAAGCATCAGCTCCGTCAGGTCTGCAAGACACAGAAAGTCCACCGGATCATCCCTGTGATACGGCAGCGTAACCGTTTCCTTTTTATAGATGTGATAAAAAATTCTGCCAAGAAAATTCTGGTCATTGACGCGGTCCGCCAAATAGGGAACCTGCAGGATGATGGTGCACAGCTTTGTCCTCTTCATAAAATACAGACAGGTTTCCTCCAGCTGCCCCGCCTGGAAGCTGCGCCCGGACAAGTATTCTTTATCCGGGATCTCCTTCTGCAGGCGGTACTGCAGAGAATAATTCTGGCTGTCGACGGTGGAGATCACCACCAGCTTATCTGTTTTTGATATCTCGCACTGGCGCATCACCTGCTCCAGCTGCTGCAGCTCTCCGAACATACCGTCGCCGCCGTCAGCGTAGCCGCTCACATAGAAAACCGTCCGAAAACTGTAGACGTCAAACAGCTGGCGAAATTGTTCTTTATCCGGTGAAGTATGGTAGAGGAAAATATTCTTTCTCTTCTCTCTCAGCTGATTCTTTCCGGCAACCACCACCCGGCACTCCTTGGCCAGGTCCCGAAGGGCGTCCTCCGTGATCAGCTCTGTCCTTCCGCAAATTAGTATCTCAGTCATATATATGTATCCCTTTTAATCCCATAAGGGTATTTCTTCCCTACCATTATAGACTCTCTAAGTAACACTTTCAATGTAAAATTCTAACATAGGAGCGGGATATTTTTGCTTGTAAATCAGCAAAAAGCCAAGAGGCTGCTGCAATTAACAAATATCTCTGTATAGTTATGCGGTTTGTGCTCAGCCTGCGCTCACCTCGAGCCTGTAGTCTCGAGGCTGTGCTCGGCAATTCGCACAAACCGCAAAAGATACAAAGGTGTTCGCTAATTGCAGCAGCCTTCATATAATATGAACTATTCTTCCTGACTCTTTTTCCCTCCGTATGCAAAAGCCCGGGCCATGCAAATACCCAGGAGACTGACCACAAGCCACACTGCCAACCCGGTAATGCTGTTCATCAGCTTGTCGAAGGATCTGCTTTCTTCCGTGGCAAAAGAGACCAACAGCAGCGCCTGCAGGGAAAACAGGGAAACCAGCGCATCCGCCAAGGCGATATTCCTCACCGCCGTCAGAATCGGCGAGCCCAACCTGCGGACCTTAAAGATGTTCCTTACGGCAAGTATAATCTTATAGAAAGTGTAGACCGCCGTGGCTATGGCAAACACCTGGGAGTAGGGCGTAACCATATTACCGGCAATTTTGAGAAAGATCATTCCTCCCAGAACCGCCGTGGCGGCCAGCAGCAAAAAACCGTCCCGCCTCATGACAGCCATCTCCTGCTCATAGGCCAGGACTCGATCCTCCTCCCGGTCCGCCCGTCTCTTGGCCTGGAGGGAGAAAAAACGGATTCCTCCCAGCAGACTGTAGTAGACAGCCACGGTCACAAACCAAAGAGAACGATTTAGGATTCCCCAGAGACCGTTATAGAGCATAAACGCCAGGTTCACCGCCGTCCCCAGCCCTGCCGTCAGCAGGGTTCGATAGCCGTAGTCCCGATATACCCTTCTGGTCAGGGGATTTGCTTCGATGAGGGGAATCAGGACTCCCTGTCTCAGCCTGCGGATCCCCCGCCAAACATAGACGGCGCTGGCGCACAGCAGAAAAAAAGCAACCCCGTATAAGGGATATCCGGCCGCCTCCGGCAGCAGCCCCAGGGAAGCCTGAAGGATGGCCCCGGCAGAAGCCCCCGCACAGACCAGATACAGCAGCCCTATGGCCCAGGGCTTTAGATCCGGCAGTTTCCTTTTCTCCTTTTTTCCCTCAGTGCAGGAGGCGGTTTCCCTTCTCGCAGATTTCGTAGATTTCATCATACTTTCCCTCAATCAGCGGTGAAATTTCCTCTGTCTTGGCTTTTCTCATGCGCCGGTATATAAAATAGGGCAGAATCCATCCGATAAATCCGGGAATGGCCAGGACGACGCACAAAAAGATATGAGGCGGCTGGGCGGTGACGGCAAAGGTGGCTCCCGCCATAAATACCGTACCCAGAATTCCCGCAGCCAGGGCGGCGGCGGTGGCCCCGGAGGTTTTTCGCTTTTCCAGCTCTGCAATCTCCCGAAGGCAGGCCTCAAAATTCCTCTGCAACCTGGTGAGCTCCGCCTTGTTGACGATGTGACGGTCCCGCTTCAGGATAACCCCTTTCTCGGCAGCGCCGGCCCCCGGTACTCCCGGTCTCCCCTGCCGGGAGCTCCCCGGCAGGTTTGTATCCACCTGCCAGCCAAAATTGGCGTACCCGTCTATGAGGAAGGAGGCCTGGGCGCTGTCCGCCTTTATCTCCTTGTACTCGTAACCGATATATTTCCCCCTATTTCCCTCTGCTCTCTCCATGTCAAATCAGCTCCTTTTCTCTCTCCCGCCGGGACGGACTTCCCGCCGTCGGCAGACGCACGGTAAAGATGCTCCCCACACCTTCCCGGCTCTCCACCCGGATGTCTCCTTCCATCAGCTCCATCACCCGCTTGGCCAGGGCAAGGCCCAACCCGTTTCCTTCCCGGGAACGGGAGGCATCCCCCTGGTAAAATTTGTCAAAAATATGGCGCATACTCTCCTGGCTCATCCCGCAGCCCGTATCCGCCACCGACACTTCCACAAAGTCTTCCCCGAGATTTAGGGATACCTCCACACTGCCGCCCTTTTCCGTGAATTTGGCGGCGTTGGAGAGCAGGTTATTCCAGACCAGGGCCATGAGCTCCCGGTCCGCCTCCACCAAAGTTTTTTCCTCCAGATTGACGGTAAGCTCCAGCTCTTTCTCATCCCACAAATCCTCGTACTGCAGGATACACTTTTCCAGCTGTCCGCAGAGGTCGTAGCGCTCCATCTGGGGATCGATGGTCTGGTTTTCCAGCTTGTTCAGGCGCAGAATATTGCTGATCAGGGAAGACAGCCGTAAGGCCGCCTCCTGAATTCCCCGGGCATATTCTCTCCTCTGCTCTTCCGAGACTTCCCTCAGGCCCAGCAGTTCCGCATAACTTTTGATTGCTGCGATGGGGGTTTTCATCTCATGGGAGACATTGGAGACAAAGTCGGTCTTTAAGGTCTCCACACTCCCCAGCTCCTCCACCATGCGGTTGAAATCCAGGATCATATAATCCAGATAATCCATTCTGTCCGCCGTGTGAAGGGTGGGTACGTAGACGGAAAAATCCCCCTGGGCTACCTTTCCGGTGGCCTCCGCCAGGTTCTGCATAGGGATCTCATAGGTATTCTTGATCTGCCTTCTGGTATAGAGGGTCAGCGCTGCGGCTGCGGCTGCCAGATAGAGAATGGGAAATACCGGCGCCAGCCACGGAGCCACTCCCAGCCGATCCATGATTACGATCATGTTGGTGTGCATCCCCATCAGCAAAAGCAGAGCGCCCAGGTAGACGAAAAAAACTGAGCGGGGAAAACGCTCGTCCTTCATTGCTGTCTTGTTTCCGCCTTTATCTCTTCTCATAACAGCACCGCCTTATAGCCCAGTCCCCGGACGGTCACCAGCTTGAAGCCGTCGCAGGCCCCAAGCTTTGCCCTAAGCTTAGTCATATAGACGTCCACCGCCCGAAGGCCGGTTCCGCTGTCTATATCCCAGAATTCGTCCATCAGCTGGGCCCTGGAAAAGGTCTTTTTGGGGTAAGACAAGAGCTTATAGAGGATATTAAACTCCCGGGCAGTCAGGGCTATCTCCTCCCCGTCTATCTCCGCAGTCATCTCATCCGCATCCATGACCAGGTTTCCCACGGTGATCTTGCGGGCCGTCTCAATGTTGGCCCGCCGGAGGAGAGCGCGGATCCGAAGCTCCAGCTCCCCCAGCTCTATGGGCTTTACCATGTAGTCGTCAATC
This sequence comes from Candidatus Egerieimonas intestinavium, assembly GCA_018711815.1. Taxonomy (GTDB): domain Bacteria; phylum Bacillota; class Clostridia; order Lachnospirales; family Lachnospiraceae; genus Egerieimonas; species Egerieimonas intestinavium. Next base: position 32,522 of record DVHU01000091.1, on the reverse strand, counting down.
CCCAGCCGGAAGCCCCGCTGCTTGGAGGTCAGATCGTCCCTGGCAGACATAAAGAGGATGGGAATCCGCCGGTTTACCTGCCTGACGGTCTCCGCGAAGGCAAAACCGTCTATGCCCGGCATCATGATATCGGAAATAATCAAGTCATAGAGCTGATTGTACATTTCCTCATAGGCTTCCTGCACATTCAGGCAGCCCTTGGCTGCAAATCCCACATCGTTTAAGTAGGTGCACACAATTTTATTCAGCTTCTGGTCGTCCTCTACCACAAGTATGTGGATCATCTGTTACTCCCCCTTCGCCTGCCGGCCGGAATGCTCACGTTTAACTGCAAGGACAGGATACCTTTCTTTTGTTTCCCTTTTATTTGACTATTGTTTCAGAATTGTTAATGCATAATCTTCTCTTTCGTGCCAATGGTATTTTCCCCGCCTGGATCAGTCCCTCCTGTTATCCAGACCGTAGAGCAGAGCGTTGCAGATGCAGGCGGCGATATTGCTGCCTCCCTTTCTGCCCCGGGCTACAATGTAGGGCACGCCCGCCTGCATAATCAGCTCCTTGGACTGAACCACATTCACAAAGCCCACGGGCACGCCGATCACCAGCTCCGGCTTCAATTTCCCCTCGCTGATGAGCTCATAGAGCCGGATCAATGCTGTGGGGGCGTTTCCGATGGCAAAGATCAGGGGTTTGTCCAGGGCGGCGGCCTTGTCCATGCTCACTGTGGCCCGGGTGCTGCCCTGGGCCTTGGCCTGGGCTGCCACATCCTCATCGGACATGAAGCAGTAGACCTCTCCCCCGAAGCGGGCCAGGGCCCGCTTGTTGATGCCGGATTTTCCCATCTGGGTGTCCGTGACGATACAGGCGCCCTTCCTTATGGCCTCCCGGGCTCTCTCCACCGCTCCCGGAGAGAAGCAGAGGCTGTCTGCGTACTCGAAATCCGCGCTGGTATGGATACAGCGCTTGATGATCAGCTCCTTATCGGGATCCAGCTTCCGGTCCCCCAGCTCCCGGGTGATAATTTCAAAGCTTCTGGCCTCAATCTCCTGAGGCTTTACCTTTTCCAACTGTATCTTCATCTCACACGCCCTCTTCCAATATTTCATAAATTCGTTTCATGTCCAAATGCTCCCGCAGACCCGCGGCCAGCAGGTCGTACTGGGTCTCCTTAAATGTCTGAAAGTCCACGCCGGTGATCTCCTCCGTGGAGATTCCCTTCTTTCTTCCCAGGCCCCGGATGACCCCCTTGGCCACCTCCTCCCGGTCAAAGACGCCGTGGACATAGGTGCCGTACACCCCTCCGGTGTGGGCGCCGTCCTCCTTGCCCTTTTCCCCAGTGACCTGGTCGCTGATGACCGTCAGGGGCCGAAGCTCCCCCAGGGCCTCCGTCTGGCCCATGTGGATCTCGTAGCCCTCCAGTTCCACCCCGGTGAGGGTATCCAGGACGCCCTCCACCGGGCCGAACCTGCCCCGTACCCGGGTTCTGGTTTTTTGAGCGGAAAAGACGGTGCGCTGGGGCAGAAGCCCCATGCCCCGAATGGTTCCCCCGGCTTCCACCCCCTGGGGATCCGAGAGTTCCTCCCCCAGCATCTGGTAGCCGCCGCAGATGCCAAAGATCACTGTCCCCGCCGCTGCAGCCTTCTTCACCGCCGCCTCCAGACCGCTCTGGCGCAGCCACAGCAGATCCTCCATGGTATTCTTGGTCCCCGGCAGGATAATCATATCCGGGTTCCCCAGCTGGGATACCTGCTGCACGTACCGCAGAGATACCCCGGGCATACTCTCAAAGGGGTTAAAATCCGTAAAATTAGAAATCCTGGGCAGTCGGATCACCGCCAGATCCAGGAGGCCCACCTGTCCCTTCTGCTCAAATCGGGTGGTGAGGCTGTCCTCATCCTCCACCTGAATCTGCAGGTAGGGGGCCACGCCCACCACGGGGATTCTGCATTTTTCCTCCAGCATCTTAACCCCGGGATCCAGGATGGTTTTATCCCCCCGGAATTTATTGATGATCAGCCCCTTTACCAGGGCCCTCTCCTCGTCCTCCAGGAGCATCACCGTGCCCACCAGCTGGGCGAAGACGCCGCCCCGGTCGATATCTCCCACCAGGAGCACCGGGGCCTTGGCCATCCTGGCCATGCCCATGTTGACGATGTCCTCCTGCTTGAGGTTAATTTCCGCCGGGCTTCCGGCCCCCTCAATGACGATGATATCGTACTCCCGATCCAGCTTCTCATAAGCCCTCATAATATCGGGAATCAGCTTGTGCTTGTAGGCGAAATATTCCCGGGCGCTCATATTGCCCAGCACCTCGCCGTTGACGATCACCTGGCTTCCCACGTCGTTGGTGGGTTTCAGCAGGATGGGGTTCATGAGCACCGAGGGGGCGATGCCCGCCGCCTCCGCCTGCATCACCTGGGCCCGGCCCATCTCCAGCCCCTCCTGGGTGATAAATGAATTTAAGGCCATGTTCTGGGATTTAAAGGGGGCCACCCGGTAGCCGTCCTGCTTAAAAATCCGGCACAGGCCCGCGGCCAGCAGGCTTTTGCCCGCGTTAGACATGGTTCCCTGTATCATAATTGCTTTTGCCATTTCACACACTCCCCTTTCCCAGAAGCTCTCCTAAGGCCTCCAAAAGTCTATCATTTTCCTGGGGCTTTCTCACGGCAATCCGGTAATACTCCTGGGTGAGTCCCGGATAATTGCCGCAGCTTCTCAGCAGCAGCTTTCGCTGAAGACAGCTCTCGCATAGCCCCGCCGGACCCTTAAAGAACAGATAATTGGCCCGGGAATCCCAGACCTCAAGGCCCAGCCTTATCATTTCCTTTCGCAGACGGGACCGCTCCCGGAGAACCAGGTTCCGGGCCTGCTTTACATGCTCCTCCTCCTTAAGGGCCGCCACCCCGGCGGCCTGGGCCGGTGCGGAGACATTCCAGGGCTGAGTCACCGCCGCCATCCGCTCCAAAAGCTTCTCATTGCTGCAGAGGCAGTAGCCCAGCCGGATTCCCGCCATGGCGTAGCGCTTGGTGAAGGCCTTCAGCAGAACTAAGTGGGGGCAGCTCTCAAGATAGGGCTTAAGCTCCCACTGCTCCCGCCCCTCCACAAAGTCCAGGAAGCACTCATCCACCACCAGAAGGGCTCCCACCCGGCGGCATTTCTTCAAAATCCGCTCCAGCAGTCCCCGGTCGATGAGAAGCCCCGTGGGATTGTTGGGGTTGCAGAGAAAGACCATATCCAGCCCGGGCTTTATCTGCTCCAGGAAGTCTTCCCCCAGCCGGAATCCCTCCTCCTCCCGCAGATAGACGGTCTCCACCCGGCAGCCCCAGGAGCCCAGGGCCTGGCGGTACTCGGCGAAGGTGGGCTCATAGAGAAGGGCCCTTCTGGGCCGGACCGCCAGCACCAGGGAGAAGATCAGCTCCGCCGCCCCGTTTCCGCAGCGAATCCAGGCTTCCTCCACCCCCTCGTAGGCCGCCAGGGCCTTCTTAAGCTCCTGGCAGCAGACATCCGGGTAGTGTTCCATTTTCCCGGCGGCCTCCCGGGCGGCCTCCACCACCTTCGGAGGCGTCCCCAGGGGATTAATATTAGCTGAAAAGTCGATGACGTCGGGATGGCGGTAGACATCCCCTCCGTGTACCAGTTTCATGTAGGTCTCCTTCTAAATAGCAATAATCAGCAGCACCAGGGCCCGCAGCAGGGCGAAGACCACCAGCGCCAGCAGGGCCGTGCCGTAGAGCAGCCGGTTGGCCTCCACGATATCCTCGGGGATTACCCGCCGGCCCGGATCTCCGATGGTCTTCTTGTGATGGAGCTCCCCAAAATACCAGGCGTCCCCGGCCAGCTGTACGCCCAGGGCTCCGGCCATCACCGACTCCGTCTGGGCAGAGTTGGGGCTGGCATGTTTCTTCCTGTCCCGGCAAAAGATTTTCCAGGCCCCGGCTCCATCCAGCTTCAGCACCCCGGCGGCCACGATCATCAGCAGAGCCGCGATCCGGGCCGGGATAAAGTTCAGGATATCGTCCAGCCGGGCGGCGCAGGTGCCGAAATACCGGTATTTCTCGTTCTTATAACCGATCATGGAGTCCATGGTGTTCACCGCCTTATAGGCCATGGCCGCCGCGGCCCCGCCGATCATCATATAAAAGAGGGGGGCGATAACCCCGTCGGAGGTATTCTCCGCCACGGTTTCCACAGCCGCCTTGGCTACTCCCTCCTCCGTCAGCCGTTCCGTATCCCGCCCCACGATCATGGACACGGCCTTTCTGGCCCCCTTCAGGCTGCCCTTTTTCAGCTGCCGGTACACCTTCATGCTCTCCACCTTCAGGGATTTGGTGGCCAGAAGCTGGTAGCAGAGAAAGGCCTCCACCAAAAGCCCGGCCCAGTTATTCCATCGGTAAATCAGCTCCAGCAGGATCACCGGCAAAATGGCGCTGTAGCCCACCACCAGAAGCACCAGGCAAAGGCCCGCCAGGCGCTCCCCCCGGTCCGTTCTGGGGAAAAGTCCCCGCAGAAGCTTCTCCAGAGCGGTTATGCTCTTCCCGATCAGCCGCACCGGATGGACAAAGGATGGGGGATCCCCCAGAATCAGATCCAGCACAAAGCCGATGAGCACCGCGGGCAAAATATACTGTACTGCCATAGCAAAACTCCTTTACTTTTGTTCTCCAAATTCCTCCAGAATCCGCAGGCGAGGGTTTCCGGGCTCCTCCCAGCTGCAGGCCACCCGGTATCCGCCGCCGTTGGCGGGATTCCAGTCGTAGAACTCTCCTTTCGGCTCCCCCCAGGCGGAGAGGATGCTCCTGATGGTTCCCCCGTGAATCACCAGGGCCGCCCGGGAGATTTCCCCCTGGCGGCACCAGCAGAGCACCTCCAGAAAGCCCTGCCGGCAGCGCTCCCGGAACCCCTCCCCGGTCTCTCCCCCCGGGAAAGGCAGAGCTCCGCCGGAGTCAATCCAGGCCTGATAGTCGGGATTGCCGGAAAGCTCCCTCCAGCTCTTATTTTCAAAAGTGCCGAAATCGCACTCTCTAAGGGCCGGCACAATGAGCTGGCGTCGGCCCGGAAAAAGCAGGGCAGCCGTCTGCCGGCACCGCTTCATGGGGCTCACAAAGAGAGCCTCCGCCGGCGGATAGACGTATCCCTCCAGCTGCCGGCGTCCCTCCGGGGACAGCTCCTCGTCGGTCCGGCCCAGATACCGGCCCAGGGCGTTTCCCCTGGTTTTCCCGTGCCGCAGCAGATAGAGCTCAAGCATCCTTGATCACCGTCCCCACGCCGCAGATTACTCGGTGTACCCGGCTGCTGGCCTCTGCCAGCCTGGTGCAGAGCCGTCCGCAGCACTCCCGGTAATTCCGGTCAAAGGCTTCCATGGGCACCACGCCGCAGCCCAGCTCCGTGGTCACCACCACCGCCCGGGGATTCCTCTGCAGCAGCTCCTCGGCCAGGGCGGATACCTCCTCCCCCGCCTCCAGCATCCGCCGCACAAACAGGTGAAAGTGGTTAATTCCCCGGCAGGAAAAAAGCTCCTCCCGGCTGCAGATCTCCCCGTCCGCCCAGTCCCGGGGATCCTCCAGCTGATATTCCTTTTGGGCAAACGCCAGCTTTCCCTGGTACGCGCCCCCGATCACTAAATTCATAACTGTCTCCATTCCTCCGCCCTCTTGCCGGCGGCACGACCCTCCTTAACCCAGCCGCAGCAGCAGCGCCTGTCCCAGCACCAGGGCCAGAGCGCAGACCAGCTCGCAGAGGGTGATAAAATATCCCGACAGGTCTCCGGTGGTTCCGCCGAAGTATTTCCCGCATTTCCAGACGTAATAGCCGTAGGTGGCCGCCCCTGCCACCAGGGGAATCAGGGCCAGCGCTCCGCCCAGCCACACCATCAGCGCTGCCAGCAAAAGGAGATACGCGGCCATGGTTCCCTGAACAATCTTTTTTCTGGAGCCCTCGCTCAAGGTGGTGACCGAGCCCTCCTTCCGGGCCATGGGCAGGCTCACCACCCCCAGGGCCGCCAGGCTTCTGGAGAGGAAAAACACGCAGCACAGAAGGGGCAGCGTCCGCTCGTCCACCTGGGTCTCCGCCGCAAAGAGAAGCAGGAAGTAGACGGCGCAGGCCATCACCGCAAAGGCCCCTGTGCGGGAGTCCTTTAGGATCTCCAGCCTCCGCTCCCGAGGCTGCCAGGAGGCCATGGCGTCCGCCGTGTCCAGGTATCCGTCCATGTGGATTCCCCCGGTGACCCAGAAGGGAATCAGCACCATCAGCGCCGCCCGCAGCCAGGGGGTGAGCCCCAGAAAGACCGCCAGCTGATACCAGCCAAAGAGCAGGCCGCCCATCACCGCCCCGATCCAGGGCAGAAAGCACATGGAATAGTTCATATGTTCCTTGCTCCAATCGCACCGGGGCATGGGAATCTTAGAAAACATAGAAAACGCGATGACAAAGCTGTGATACATTCCTCTTACGCCTCTCCTTTCTTCACGGTCAGGGGGATCCCATAGACCACCTCCGTCACCCGGTCTGCCCGGGCCGCCAGCCTCCGGTTTAAGCTGCCCAGAAGCTTCTGGTAGCGCCGGGTCTCCCGGTCATAGAGAATTCCGTCGGAAAAAATCTCATTGGTGACGATCACCAGATTTTCCGCCTGCCCCAGCAGGCTCTCTACCCCCTCCAGGACGGCTTCCTCCGTCCCCTCCCCGGCTCCCCCCTCCTGGTAAAGCTCGTTGGCCGTCAGGTTAGAGAGGCACTCCAGCAGCACATTAGCCCCGGCGGGCACCTGCACTTCTTTTAAGTTAGTAAAACACTCCACCGTGGAAAACTGTTTCTCCCGGCGCATTTCCCGGTGCCGGGCGATCCTCCGGTGGCTCTCCTCATCGAAGGGGTACATGGTGGCGATGTAAATCCGGGGCAGGGCGCCGAAGTCCAAAATACACTGTTCCGCGTAGGCGGACTTTCCGCTGCCGCTGCCCCCCGTAATCAAATGCAGCATACTACTCTCCTTTAGTCCAGGGGCACGTAGGCCTCCATCTCCACGTCGTCAAAGCTGCCCAGCCGGCTGTAGATGGCGCAGGCCATATCCAGCAGGGGATAGAGGGTCACCGCGCCGGTGCCCTCCCCCAGGCTCATATCACAGGTCAGGAAGGGCTCCTTGCCCAGGGCATCCAGCACCAGACGGGCCGCCGGCTCCTTGGACAGGTGGGAGGCCAGCATGTAATCCTTGGCCAAAGGGCACAGCCGGGCCGCAAGGAGGGCCGCCACCCCGGAGATAAATCCGTCGATGACCACCGGTATTCCCAAGGCCGCTCCCCCCAGGAATACCCCGGCCATCCCGGCCAGATCAAAGCCGCCCACCTTGGCCAGCACGTCCAGGGGATCCTCCGCCTGGGGATTGTGCAGCCGGATGGCCTGCCCGATGACCGCGATCTTCTTTTTTAACCCTTCGGTGGACAGGCCGGCCCCCCGGCCGGTCATCTCCTCCACCGGACGATCCAGGAGAACGGATGCCACAGCGCTGCTGGTGGTGGTATTTCCGATTCCCATCTCCCCGGTGGCCAGAATCCTATAGCCCTCCCGGCACAGCTCCTGAGCCGTGGAAATGCCCACCTCCAGGGCCTCCACCGCCTGTTCCCGGGTCATGGCCGGCTCCTTAGCCATGTTTTTGGTACCCCAGGCCACCTTCCGGTTTCGGATGCTGCTCTGGCTGTTGATGCCCACGTCCACAGGAACCACCTGGGCTCCGGCCACCTGGCTCATGATGCTGGAGGCCGCCTGGCCCTTTTTCAGGTTTTCCGCCACCAGAAGGGTGATCTCCTGCCCGGTCTGGGTGACGCCCTCCTCCACCACGCCGTTGTCCGCGCACATGACCACCAGGGCCCGCTTACTCAGGTCGATGCGGTCGCTGCCGGTGATCCCCGCGATCTGCACCAGGGCGTCCTCCAGCTTGCCCAGGGAGTGCAGGGGGTGAGCGATACTGTCCCAGCGCTTTTTCGTCCTCTCCATGGCTTCTCTATCCAAAGGCTTTACCGCCTCGATTGTCTCCTGCAGATTCATCCTCTTTCCTTCCTTTCCCGGCATTTCTTCAAAAATGCCCCCGCCAGACGCGGGTTGCCGTAGTAGTACAGATGGGGGAAGCCCGCCAGCAGGTTCTCCCGGCTGACCATGCAGTCCCATCCCCGGCGGCTTAAGGGTTTCTCCCCCCGAAAACTGCCGCCGTTCTCCGTGGTGTCATAATAGTGAAACTCATGGGCAGGGAGCTCGCCCACCGATTGTCCAAAGGCCATGCCTCCCTTCAGAGTCAGATAGCCGAACCGGGACAGCTTCCCGGTGTAATAGCCTCTTCCCCCCAGGGCTCCCACCATGGGCCACTCTCTTCCCTCCATATCCTCCAGGCTCTGCTGGAGATAGAGAAAGCCGCCGCACTCCGCCAGGCAGACTAAGCCCTCCTCAAGGGCACGCCGGAGGCTCTCTCTCATGGAGCTGTTTTCTGATAGCTGCCGGGCATACAGCTCCGGGTAGCCTCCCGGAAGCAGAAGCCCCTGGATATTTTCCGGCAGCTTTTTCTGGTGAAGGGGAGAAAATTCCACCAGAGAGGCCCCCAGCCGGCGCAAAAGCTGAAGATTATCCTCGTAGAGGAAGCAGAAGGCCTCATCCCGGGCCACCGCCACCCGCACCGGATAGGCTCCGTCCTTCAAAACCGAGTCAAGTCTTTGCGGGCATCCCTCTGGAAGCTCCGGGGCCGTCTCCGCCAGACGGATGAGCCCCTCCAGATCCAGGCTCTCCTCCAAAATCCGGGCCAGGCGCTCCACCCGGCCCTTTAAGTCCTCCACCTCCTGGGGCAGCACCAGCCCCAGATGGCGGCTCTCCAGAAGGCAGTCCTTCACCTCCGGCACATAGCCGTAGCAGGTAACCCCCAGCTCCTCCTCCACCAGCTTCTTCATTCGGGGGTAGAGCATGGGGGACATGCGGTTGAAGATCACTCCCCGGATATGGCTGTCCGCCTTATATTCCAGAAATCCCTTGATGTAGGCCGCCAGAGACAGACTCATGCCCTTGCTGTTCACCAGCAGCACCGCCGGGGTTCCCGTGGCGTCGGCCAGGTCGTAGGCTCCGGCCCAGGTGGAGATCCCTCCCACCCCGTCGTAGTAGCCCATGACGCCCTCCATCACCGCCAGAGAGCTGCCGGCGCCGTTTTGGGCCAGCAGATAATTTACTGTCTCCCGGTCCGCGAAGAAGGTATCCAGGTTCCTGCTTTTGATCCCCAGGACCTTGGTGTGAAACATGGGGTCTATGTAATCGGGCCCGCACTTGAAGGCCGCCGGGGTTAAGCCCCTTCTCTTTAAGGCCTCCAGAAGCCCGCAGGTAATCAGCGTCTTTCCGCTGCCGCTGGCTCCGGCAGCCAGCAGAATCCTCGGCAGCCTCATGGGCTCTCGCCTCCATCCTTTTTTGTATTTTCCGGCTCTTGATCCCCGGCGCCGCTGCAGGACAGCACGTACACCGGGTTCTGGCCCATCATCATCTGGTAGCTGCCAAGTTTTCTGGCCCGGGCCACGGATACCTGGACAATATCCGTGTCGGTCACCGGCAGCTCCTTCAAGCAGACCACGGCCTCCGCCACCGTCTCCAGGGCGATGGCGTTTACCACGATCCGCACCCGGGGATTTTTGTTTAAGGCCAGCTGAAGGATTGCCCTCAAATTCCCGGAGGAGCCCCCCACAAACACATGGCTGGGGGCAGGCAGGCCCCTTAAAGCCTCCGGGGCCAGCCCCTCGATAATCTCCAGGTTATCGGCGGCAAATTTTTTCTTATTCTTTTTCAGAAGCTCCACCGCCTCCGGCTTTTTCTCCACCGCGTAGACTGTGCCCTCCTCGGCCTGCAGGGCCATCTCGATGGATACGGAGCCCGTGCCGGCCCCCACATCGTAGATCACCGCCTGCCGGGTCAGCCGCAGCTTGGACAGGGAGATGTCCCGAACCTCCTCCTTGGTCATGGGCACCTTCTCCCGCAGGAAGGCCTCGTCGGGAATCCCGTGGGTTACGGGATTCTGCCGGGCCTGGGGATTTTCCACCAGCACCACGGAGAGCTTGTCCGTGAGCCTTCCCGCAAAGTCCGCCGGAGTCCCGGAGCTGATCTGTTCATCCGCATAGGAGAGCCTCTGGCCCACATGGACCCTCACCTGGGAGAGACCGTAGTCCAGAAGCTTCTGGCACAGCTCCCCCACTCCGCCTTCTGTCCCCACCAGGGCGAATACCTTCCGATGGGTGCGGATCTTTCCAATCAGGTTCTGGGCCCGGCCGTGAAGGCTGGCCATGGTCACATCCTCCCAGGCGATTTTCAGCCGGGAGCAGAAATATACCGGGGAGGAAATGCCGCAGATCAGGCGGGTATCCTCCGGCAGCGCCTCCAGAAGCTTTCGGGCGCCGCTGTAGAAGCCCACATCCCCGGAGAGCACCACCGCCACCCGCCGGCAGCCGGGATGCTCCCGGATAATCCGGGCGATCTTCCGAGGCTCGTAGGCGAAGGCCCTCTCCTGATCCGGGAAGGCCACCGCCTTCACCATTCTTTCGGCGCCCACAATCAGCTGGGCCTCCCGGATGGCCTGCCATGCCTCCCTAGTCATGGTTCCGGAATCGCCCATGCCGATTCCCACCAGGGAAATGGCCGGCCACCCGGCGGCAGGTCTTTCTTCTCCCAGGTCAACGGCCTTTTCTCTCCCGGGGACGGGGGCCTTTTCCTTCCCCGCAGCCCCGGATTTCCCTCCGGCAGCATCCCGGGACTGGCCGGGCTCAGCGCCGCCTTCCTCGGGAACGCAGAACCGCCGGGCCAGAAACTCCTTGCACTGACTCAGGCTTAAGCCCTCCTCCCGACGGGGCCGCCCGATCACCACCAGCACAGAACCGGTGTCTCTGGCCGCCTGGTACTTCTCCAGGAAGCCCCCGGTGCTGCCCGACTCCTTAGTCACCAGAAAGCGGGTTCCCAGCTGCCGGATCATGGCCGCGTTCAGCTCCCGGCTGAAGGGCCCCTGCATACAGATCAGATTTTTTCCCTCGAAGCCCAGCTCCCGGCAGGAGGCGGCCACAGAGGCCAGGGAGAGCACCCGGGCGAAAACCCGCTCCCGGTAATTGGTCAGCCGGGTGTATTCCGCCAGCTCCTTGCTGCCGGTCACCGCCAGGATCCTTCCCTCCTGCCCCTCCAGATAGTCCACTGCGCTTCTTGTGGAGTCCACCCAGACCACATCCTCATCCCGGACTGCAGTTTCCTCCCGCACCAGCCGCAGGTACTGACAGCCGGTTTTTTGGCAGGCGGCCTGGATATTTTCCGTCACCGCCGCCGCGTAGGGGTGGGTGGCGTCGATGACCAGGGGGCCCTGAAGCTCCTCCATCAGCCCCTCCATCTCCTGCTTTGTCAGGCGCTGATGGGAAATCTTAAGCCCCTGGCCTTTGGGAAGCAGCTGCTCCCCGTACTCCGTGGCCACGCAGACCTGGGCCGAGATGCCCCGGCTGCCGCAAAACTCCGCCAGCTCCCTGCCCTCCCGGGTCCCTGCGAAAAGTAAAAGCTTACACATTTCGGTATCCTCTGGGGGTCACCATCTTGCCCCCAATATTTTCCGTCTGACCATTGCCGATAAATACCGTGGTAAACATGTCCACCGGGGTCTCCCGCAGCTCCTTTAAGGTCAGCACCCGGCTGTGCTGGCCCTCCCGGCCGATGTTGCCCACCAGGCCGCAGACGGTGTCCGGGCTCTTGTGGCGCAGCATCAGATCGCAGGCCTTCTGCAGGTAATCGTGGCGCTTTTTGCTGGAGGGGTTATAGAGACAGATGACGAAATCCGCCTCCGCCGCGTGCAGCAGCCGGGCCTCGATCTTCTCCCAGGGAGTCAGAAGATCGCTGAGGCTGATCAGACAGAAGTCGTGAATCAGGGGCGCGCCCAAAACGGCGGCCCCCGCCGTGGCCGCGGTGGTGCCGGAAATGATCTCCAGCTCCACCTCCGGGTAGTCCGCGCCCACTTGGTACATCAGGCCCGCCATGCCGTAGACTCCCGCGTCCCCGCTGCAGATCATGGCCACGGTTTTACCCTTTTTTGCCTCCTCAAAGGCCAGCACACAGCGCTCCACCTCTTTTTTCATGGGGGTGGTCAGAAATTCCTTCCCCGCGAAATGCTCTTTTACCAAATCCACGTACACGGTATAGCCCACGATCACATGGCTCTCCTGCAGGGCCTTTGCCGCCCGCAGGGTCATCTCCTCATAGCTTCCCGGTCCAATTCCTACCACATATATCTTAGCCAAAATCCACACTCCAATTCTCCAGGGCCAGGGCCACGGTCACGCCGTCCCGCCCGGTTTTTCTATGTATCAGTTTCCCTTTTCCCACAGCCAGCAGGGCGCTGCGCTCGCAGACGTTATCCGCTCCTGTGACAGACTGCACAAAGTCTGATTTCGTAAAATCTCCCGCCAGATTCATCAGCTGCTGGGCTCCGTAGGCGTAAAGCCGCAAGCCCCAGCTGTCGCAGAACTCCAGAAGGCCCCGCTCCTTTTTCTTGATGTCAATGGTGGCCACGCAGCTTACCGCCTCCCGGAAGATCTGCTCCTGGTTTAAGACCTCCGTCACCAGGGACTCGATCTGCCGGGCCGGCGTATCCTTCCGGCAGCCGATTCCCAGCGCCACCCGGGGCGGGATCAGCCACAGGGTTTTTTCAAAGGGCTGTTCCCGGTAATCGGTGCTGACGCTGATACCCAGCCGGGGAGCTTCCCCCTCCGGGGAGGAATTTCCCCAGGCCAGGAGCCCCTCCGGCAGAGGGCCCCTCACGGGAAAGGGGCTGAAAAATCCCACCTTCTCCCCGGCCAGCAGCGCCGCGGAGACCTCCTTGGCGTAGGTCATACTGGAAATCTGCATCTGCTGACGGCTGGCGAAGAGATCCACCGCAAATTTCCGGTTTCTGTCCGTGGCCGTGGTGATCACCGGAATCATGTCCAGCCTCCGGGAAAGTTCACCGGCCAGCTCGTTGGCTCCTCCCATATGTCCCGACAGAATGGGGATACAGAAGTCCCCCTTCTCGTCCATGACCACCACCGCCGGGTCCGTCCGTTTATCCTTCACCCAGGGGGCGATCAGCCGCACGGCAATGCCCACGGCGCCCACAAAGCAGATACTGTCCGCCCAGGCGAACATTTCCCCGGCCCAGGCGGTGAGGGAGCCATTGGGCACCAGCACCTCCTCCCCCTCCAGGAAGCGGCTCTTTCCGTAGATGCGCACCTCGTCCCAGGTCTCCTCCAGAACCTGGGCTACCCGCCGGGACAGCTTCAGGCCGTTGCCTGTAAAGCAGAGTATAGCAGCCCTCATGGCCTCCTCCTATCTCAGAGTTCCCTGGCGAAACTCTGTGGTAAATTCCGGGTGGTACAGTTCCGAGCGGTCGTAGGTATGGTGAGCCACCGCGTCCCCCACGATCATCAGGGCCGTCTTGGTAATCTGCTCCCGCCGGGCAGTCTCCGCCAGGGTTCCCACGGTGCAGATAAATTTCTTCTCGTCGGGCCAGGTGGCCTTGTAGACGATGGCCGCCGGGGTGTCCGCCGAGTAGCCTCCGGCCATGAGCCGTTCCTCCAGCTCCTTTAACATGCCGGTGCTCAGGAAAATCACCATGGTGGCCCCGTGAGCCGCAAAGGATTCGATGCTCTCCTTTTCCGGCACCGGCGTCCTTCCCGCCATCCGGGTGATCACCACACTCTGGGATACGCCGGGCAGGGTGTACTCCAGGTTCAGGGCCGAGGCCGCCCCGCAAAAGGAGCTGACACCGGGACAGTAATCATAGGCGATTCCCCGCTGGTCCAGGGCGTCCATCTGCTCCCGGATGGCCCCGTAGACACAGGGATCCCCGGTGTGCAGACGCACGGTGGTGGACCCGGCTTCCTCCGCCTGGAACATCACATCCAGCACCTGCTCCAGGGTCATCTTGGCGCTGTTAAAAATCTGGCAGTCCTCCCGGGCATAGCTTAAAAGCTCCGGGTTTACCAGGGAGCCGGCGTAGATAATCACGTCCGCCTCCTCCAAAAATTTCTTTCCCCGCAGGGTGATCAGGTCCGCAGCGCCTGAGCCTGCTCCCACAAAATGTATCATAGCTCCTCCTTTACGATAATCAGAGAATAGTAGCCTGCTTCCTCAGGGATTTCCTCCGCCCCCCGGTAGCACCGCTCCTTCTCCATGCCGCAGTTTTCTATCATCACCACTTCCCCGGGCTGCTCCAGAAGCTGCCGCTTCACCTCCCCCATCTTCCTTCCGGCTTTCATCAATACCTTGGTGCCGGAAAGCTTCAGGGCGTCCTGAATCTGGTAGGAGGCCGGAATCACGTGGAGGGGCTGGGATTTCTCCACCAGGCCCATATTCATCCTGGCCGCCACCGCGCAGAAGGAGGTGATTCCGCTGATGATCTCCACCGGAAAGCCGTCCGCCTCCACCCGCTTATGGACGTACAGGTAGGTGGAATAGACCGTGGGGTCTCCCAGGGTAAGAAAGGCCACATCCTTTCCCGCCCGCAGACATTCCTCCACCGCCGCCGCTGCCCGGTCATGGCTCTCTTTCAAAAGCTTCTCATCCTTAGTCATGGGCATCTCCAGGCCTATAAGTTCCTTCTCATCCAGGGCCGGATAAGCCTGCTTTACAATCTTGTAGGCCACCGTCTCCGTGACGCTGGCTCCGGGCACCGCGATCACCTGGCTCTCCCGGATCAGCCTCAGGGCCTTTAAGGTCAGAAGCTCCGGATCTCCCGGGCCCACGCCCACGCCGTATAATGTACCTGTCATTTTATCTCTCCTGTCTGTATTTCTTTTGTTTATTGATTTTCTCTGTCAGCTCCCCCGCCAGGCTGCTTTGACCCAGCAGGCCGTACACGTTGGAAAATAAGATCAATCCCACCTGCACTTCCTCCCCGGCCCTTTTCTGCAGATACCGGGCTGCCCGGCTCACCGTCTCCTCCATGGCCGGCTTCAGCAGGCCCTCCCTCTCCAGGATCGCCAAGCCCTCCTCCGTGGTGACGGTCCCCAAAAGCTCCAACGCCGTGGCCGCGTCCGCCCCGGCCCGCAGAGCCTGGGCCGCCAAAAGCTCCGCCCGGCTGTCGCTGTTTTTGGAGTGGGTATTCATGATTCCCCCGGAGACCTTGATAAATTTTCCGATGTGGGCGATGAAGAGAATTCCCTTCACCCCCAGCTCCCGGGCCATATCCAGGGTCTCCCCCACGTAGTTGCTGCACTTCATGGCGTAGGTCAGATCCAACCCTTGCAGCTGGCGGGAAAAGGTCTCCCCGTAATTTCCCGGGGAGATCACCAGATATTCGCCTCCGTTTGCCAGAAGCATCCGCATCTCCACCCGGATGCTGGCGATCAGAGCCTCCTCGCTCATGGGAATAACGATGCCGCTGGTGCCCAGGATGGAGATGCCGCCCTCTATGCCCAGCCGGGGGTTAAAGGTCTTTGCGGCGATCTCCTCCCCCCTGGGAGCGAAGATCTCCACCTGAAGGCCGCCGGTATAGCCAAACTCCCGGCAGGCCTTCTCCGCCTCTCTTTTGATCATCTCCCGGGGAACCCGGTTGATGGCCGCGGCTCCCACCGGCTGGTCGAGGCCCTTTCTGGTGACTCGTCCCACCCCCGGACCTCCGTCGATGGTCACGCCGGGGGAGGCTTGCCTCCACACCCGGGCGCAGATCAGCATCCCCGTGGTCACATCCGGGTCGTCCCCGCCGTCCTTGCGCACGGCGCAGGAAACCCACTCCCCGGATATTGCCCCCGGCATTTCCCCGGCGGTGCCCTGGCCCTGGGCTATCTTTGAACCGGTCTTACTCTCAGGAAGTCCTCCGCCCCGCCGGATATCCTCGATATCCAGCCTCAGAATGACCCCCTTGGGTGTCTCCAGGAGTACCTCCTCCACCCGGCCGCCGGACAGCAGCATCCTCGCCGCCGCGCCGGCGGCGGCTGCCGCGCAGGAGCCGGTGGTATACCCCCGCCGCAATCGTTCCTTTGCCATAATTCCTCCCACAGAACAAAAGTGTGCTTCGCACACCCTCGCGATTTCATTTTCTTTCAAGAAGCACACTTTTGCCGCGCCGAGCGTGGTCAGCTTTAGCTGACATCTGCTTTTCACGCGAGTGCGCATCGCCGCGCGAAGCGTTTTTTTCATAGGAACGCAGTTTCCTATGAAAAAAACCGCTGTCCCTGCGGACAACGGTTTCACACAACAAAATCCAGAAAAACTCCGGTTGCCGCAGAGCTTTTCTTCCGAATATGAGCCGGTATCTGGCTGTGACAGTAACGGACTTGCGCGGGACTTCCACCCGCTTCCCTGACACCCATATTCCTTCCTTTTAGATTATATGCGTTTTCCCCTCCCCTGTCAATCTCTTCCCCCGCTTAATGGAGTTCCTCTCATATCTGCTTCAGCAGATTGACCATCTCAATGGCCGCCTCTGAACGCAAAAAATCCCGGAGCCTGCGGGCGGTCCTCTGCTTTAGACCTCCATCCTCTTCAGGCTCCAGGATCTCTTCTCTCCGCTAAACCGGACTGCCTTTCGGCTCGCGGGCTTTACCGCCGGAGAGATATTTTCAGATAATAATACACACCAACCCGCCCTTGCTGTCGTTGACGATCTTCTGCATGGTATCCTGCAGCTTCGCCTGGCTCTCCTCGCTGATCTGGGCCAGCTTGCTGCGGATTCCATCCTCCACCAGCTGCTCCACGGACTTTCCGAAAATACTGGTCTGCCAGATTCCTCCCTCCTGCCGGGCATTTTCCTTGATGTACTCCATCAGATCCCGGGCCTGCTGCTCGCTGCCCACGATGGGAGCGATCTCCGTCTGGATGTTGGCCCTGATCATATGGATGGAAGGGCTGCTGGAGCGGATTTTTACGCCGTACTTATTTCCCTGCTTGATGATCTCCGGCTCCTCCAAAACCACCTCCTGCCTCTCCGGGGTCACTACCCCGTAGCCGCAGCCTCGCACCGCCTCCATGGCCGTCTGGACCCGGGTGTACTCCTCTCGCCGGGCTGCCAGATCCTGTAACGTGGTGATCAGATCATACTCTCCCTCAATGTCCACCCCGGTCATCTGGCTGAGCATCTGATAATAGTACTGATTTTCCAGATCCAGCCGTATCTGTATCCTTCCCGTGGACAGGTCCACCTGATCCAAAACCGCTTTTTTTACATACGCCGAATCCAGCTGGAGAGCCTCCGGCTTAATATCCCGGATGTATCTCAGGTTTCCCATAGCCTCCCGGATCTTATCCAAAATCTCCAGCTTCAGCTCATGATCCGCCGGCAGAAGCTCCAGCCATTTGGGTATGTAAAATTCCAGCTGCCTCACCGGAAATTCATAGAGAATCTTCTCCAGAATCCGGGTGATATCCTCCCGGCGCAGCTGCTCACAGTTGACGCTCATGACCGCCGCCTGGTATTTTTCCTGCAGCTCCGACACCAGGGCCAGAGTCTCCTCCCGGTAGGGCTTCTGGGAGTTCACCAGCACCAGGAAGGGCTTTCCCTGCTTTTTCAGCTCCTGGATCGTCCTCTCCTCGCTCTCCAGGAAATTTTCCCGGGGAATCTCCCCGAAGGAGCCGTCGCAGGTGATCACCAGACCGATGGTGGAGTGCTGGGAGATCACCCGCTGGGTGCCGATCTCCGCCGCCTGGTGGAAGGGAATGGCCTCCTCAAACCAGGGAGTCTTCACCATCCGCTCCCGGCCCTCCTCCAGGTTTCCCAGGGCGTCGGGCACCAGAAAGCCCACGCAGTCGATGAGCCGCAGGCGCACGGGTATCTCCCCGCCCAGCTTGATCTCCATGGCCTCCTTGGGAATGAATTTCGGCTCCACGGTGGTGATCAGTTTTCCCGACCCGGACAGGGGCAGCTCATCTCTCACCTCCGTCCGCTGCTCTTCCTCCATCTCCGGCAGAGCCAGCACTTCCATGAAACGGCGGATGAAGGTAGACTTGCCCGTCCGCACCGGCCCCACCACCCCCACCAGGAATTGTCCCTTGGTGCGGGCTTGTATATCTTTGTAAACAGTAAAGGTATCCATGGCCTTTCCCCCTTATTTATAATGCTACAATATATGTAAATTCCGGCAAAAATAGAACCGGCGGCACTTTTTCCTTGCAGTACAGGGCCTCATCTTATATAATTAAAGAAGTCTGCCGTATTTCCCTCTGTCCGGGCAAAACCGCCGGGACCGGGATACGAAAATCATAGAAAAAGAGGTTACATACAAGATGAAAGCTGGAATTTTAAAGGACATCAAGAAGGGGGAATACCGGGTTATCGCCACCCCCACGGAGGTCGCCACCCTGAAGGCTGACGGCCATGAGGTTTACGTACAGCGACAGGCGGGAGCCGCCGCCGGCTTTGCCGACGAGGCTTACGCCGAGGCCGGAGCTATTTTGGTAGATACCGCCAAAGAGATCTACGATACCTGCGACTTTGTGGCGAAGGTAAAGGAGTTTGAACCCTCCGAGTATGATCTGCTTAGGGAGGGACAGATTGTCTTCACCTGCATCCACCCCGCCGCTCATCCGGAGGAGGTGCAGGCGCTGCTGGACAAGAAGGTCATTGCCTTTACCGCCGAGGATTCCCACCGCTACGGCTCTCCCAACTGTGAGGCCGCCGGAAAGCAGGGGGCTCTCTTCGGCCTGGAGTCCATGCTCACCATCAACGGGGGCAAGGGAAAATTTGTCAGCGGCCTGGGCGGAGCTCCCGGCATGAACGTGCTGATCCTGGGCGGCGGTGTCGTGGGCCAGGCGGCCCTGTCCGTTCTTCACGCCCTGGGGGCCTGGTGTACGGTGATGGATATCAATATTGGTACCCTGCGCTCCCTGAGCCGCCAGTACCAGGAGCAGGTCAACACCATGATCTCCACCAAGGAAAATATCAAGCGGATTCTGCCCCAGACAGATATGGTGTTAAACTGTGTGAAGTGGCCCAAGGGCTGCAAGGATTACCTGATCGACCGGGAAATGCTGAAGCTCATGGAGAAGGGCTCTGTGATCGTGGATATCAGCAATGACGATCAGGGGGCCATCGAGTCCTTCCACGAGACCACCCACGAAAATCCCCGCTATGTGGAGGAGGGAATTGTGCACTACTGCGTCAGCAATATCCCCGGAGCCATCGCCAACTCCACTTCCATGGCCTACGCGGCCTCTGTGCTGCCCCACTTCCGCAGCATTTTAAATAACGGCGTGGCCGAGGCCTGCGCCCGGGACGGCTTCCTGCGCCGCAGTCTCACCGTTTACAAAGGGTATCTGACCCACGAGGAGACCAGCGCCCTGCAGAATCGCCCCTGGATTCGCCCGGAGACTATCCTGGGCATCTCTGACCGCCAGCTGGATCCGGCTCCGCCGGCCACAGTGACCCGGTCTACACTTTTTATCGAGCTTTAAGCTTCAAAAGAACTATGCAAATGAGGAGGAGAAAACATGAGTGATTTAGCAAATATGGGAATTCTCTCCATATTACCTGCCGTACTGGCAATCGTTCTGTCTTTCTTGACAAAAAACACCATTGTATCCCTGGTGATCGCCTGTGTCACCGGAACCCTGATCACCGGTGAGGGCTTGACCGGCAAGATCTTCGGCTTCCCGGATCTTCTAAAGTCCAGCCTGGGAACCACGGATTTCGCCTGGGTTATGCTGCTGAATACCTTCATCGGTATCCTGGTGGCATACTTCCAGAAAACCGGAGCCATCCAGAGCTTTTCCCAGACCATCCACAACCGGAACTTAAGCCGCAAGGGCGCCCAGCTGATGGCCTGGGTTCTGGGAATCTTCATCTACTTCAGCGACTCCTTCAGCCCCCTGTTCGTGGGTTCCGTGATGAGAAGCATCACGGATAAGGCTAAGGTTTCCCGGGAGAAGCTGGCTTACATCGCGGACTCCACCTCCGCCCCGGTGAGCGTGCTGATGCCCATCACCGGCTGGGCCGCCTACCTGATGGGTCTGGCGGTGGGCGTGGGCTGCATCGTCACCCAGGAGGACGCCTCCAATCTGTTCCTGCGGGCTATCCCCTTTAACTTCTACCCCATCTTCGCCGTGATCCTGGTGGGACTCATCGGTTCCGGCATCGTGAAGGATTTCGGTCCCATGAAGAAGGCGGAGAAGCGTGCCATGGAGGAGGGCAAGGTTCTGCGGGACGGCGCCGTTCCCCTG
The DNA here is from genome assembly GCA_018711815.1 of Candidatus Egerieimonas intestinavium. GTDB lineage: Bacteria > Bacillota > Clostridia > Lachnospirales > Lachnospiraceae > Egerieimonas > Egerieimonas intestinavium. The sequence goes on along the minus strand of DVHU01000091.1, from coordinate 12,365 downwards.
ATCGGCAAGGAGCTGACGGAGATGCAGGCTTACCCCGGCATCAAGCCCCGGGTGTTCTTGAACTTTATCCTGCCGGTGCTGATGATCGTGACCATCGCTCTGACCACCTACATCACCATGAGCTCTGCCAAGACCATGGAGGCCTTCCTCTTTGTGGTGATCTTTATGACCATCAGTATGCTCATTCAGAAGATCCCCTTCAAAGAGGTCATGGATACCCTCACCAGCGGCGTCAAGGGAGCTATCCCCGCCATCATGCTGCTGGCCCTGGCTTACTCCATCAATGCCCTGAGCAAGACCATGGGCACCGCCAACTATATTATTTCCGTCAGCGAGGGCTTCTTATCTCCCGCCCTGCTGCCCGCCATCATCTTCATCGTGGCATCAATCATGGCCTTCGCTACAGGCTCCTCCTGGGGAACCTTCGCCATCTGTATGCCCATCGCGCTGCCCCTGGCCTTTGAGTTCTCCGGCGGAGAGCTGACCACCATCGTTATCGCCAGCTTCGCAGCCGTAGCCGGCGGCGGTGTATTTGGAGATCACTGTTCACCCCTGTCCGACACCACGGTGCTTTCTTCCACCGGCTCGGCCTCGGACCACATTGACCACGTGAAAACCCAGCTGCCCTACTCTCTGGTGTGCGGCGCCCTGGCCGTGGTGGCTTACTTAATTATCGGCTTTACCAGCGCCTAAAAAATAGGCTGTTGTATTATTCGATATTCTCGTATATTTATGCATTTGTACTCAGCCTGCGCTCACCTGGAGCCTGTAGTCTCCAGGGTGTGCTCGGCGAATTCGTACAAACTGCATAAATATACAGAGATACTCGTTAATCACAACAGCCTATATTCTTCTTAACTTATCTTATCTCAGCACGCCTCGTTTCCCTTCCCTTAAAAGCGGAAATCCCGCTTGCCTTCCTCGATTTCTTTCAGGTTTCTGATTACGATTTGGCGTACCTTTTCGCTGCCGATATGGGCCAGCTCCTTTTGAATCACCGCTTCTCCCAGCGCCTTGGTCTCCGGGGAGGCGTAATCCTCCAGATACTCTTTCAAGGTCATCAGGGCATTAGGCTGACAGCAGTTGGCGATCTGTCCGGATTTTACCAGGCTCATGAACCGGTCTCCGGTGCGTCCCTCCCGGTAGCAGGCGGTACAGAAGCTGGGCACATACCCTAATTTCAGCAGCCATCCCACCACCTCGTCCAGGCTTCTGGTGTCGCTGACGTCAAACTGGGCGGAGTTTTCTTCCTCCTCCTGGACATAACCTCCCACGCTGGTTCGGGAGCCTCCGCTGATCTGGGAGATGCCCAGCTCCAGCACCTGCTCCCGGCACCGGGGAGACTCTCTGGTGGAGATGATCATTCCCGTATACGGCACGGCGATTCGGATCACCGCCACAATCCGCTTAAATATCTCGTCGGACACGGCGTTGGAGAAGTCGCTCTTCTCAATATCGTCGGCGTCACAGATTCTCGGCACGCTGATGGTGTGGGGCCCCACCCCCTGGGCTGCCTCCAGATGCTCCGCGTGCATCAGCAGGCCCACGAAATCATACCTGTAGGTATTTAACCCAAAGAGCACTCCGATGCCCACATCGTCGATGCCCCCCTCCATGGCCCGGTCCATGGCCTCCGTGTGGTAGGCATAGTCGCTCTTGGGTCCGGTGGGATGCAGGGCCTCATAGTTTTCCTTGTGGTAGGTCTCCTGGAAGAGGATGTAGGTGCCGATCCCCGCCTCCTTGAGCCTCCGGTAATTCTCCACGGTGGTGGCCGCGATATTTACGTTCACCCGGCGGATGGCGCCGTTTTTGTGGTGGATTCCGTAGATGGTCTCTATACTCTCCAGCACATACTCGATGGGATTCATCCGGGGATCCTCCCCGGTCTCCAGGGCCAGCCGCTTGTGCCCCATATCCTGCAGGGCCGTCACCTCCGCCCGGATTTCCTCCTGGGTCAGCTTTTTCCTGGCAATATGCTTATTTTTTGCGTGATACGGGCAGTACACACAGCCGTTGATGCAGTAATTGGACAGGTACAGAGGCGCGAACATCACGATCCGGTTGCCGTAGAAGCGCTCCTTGATCTCCCGGGCCAGGGCAAACATTTCCTCCTGCAGGTCCGGCTGGTCGCACTCCAGCAGCACCGCCGCCTCCCTGTGGGTGAGCCCCTTGCAGTCCCGGGCCCGGTTAATGAGCCCCCGGATCAGCTCCCGATCGCTCTTGTGTGCCTCCGCGTAGGCCATGGTCTCCAGGATCTCCTCATGGCTGATAAATTCCTCCGCCTTCTTTGATTTTACGTCATACATGATAATCGCCTCTTTCCATAGATGGTACATACCCGATCTGTCTTAATTCTTCTCTGAGAAGGGCCAGGCCCTCCACAGCCTCCGCCCCGTTGCTGGCCTTTCCGTCGTACAGGGCGTAATTTTTTCTATTTTTCACCGGGGAAATGTTGGGCATCACCACATTGGCCCCGGCCAGGATTCCCCGGTTTCGTCCTCCGGTATCCAAGGTGGCCAGGGCTGTGGTGGCCGGCAGCAGTACCCGGGGAAATAACAGTCTTAACAAGGCCAGCAGCCGCAGGGTCACCGTAAGGCTCCCGGGCTTCTCCCCGGAAAAGGGCGTCTGATGCTGGGGCAAAAATGGCCCTATGCCGATCATCTCCGGCTGCAGCTCCCAGAGGAATTCCAGATCCCGGTAGATCTGCTCAAGACCCTGCCCCGGGCTTCCCACCATGATGCCGCTGCCGGTCTGGTAGCCCAGCTCCTTTAACTTCCAGAGACATTCCTTTCTCCGCTGGAGACTCTGCTCCGGCGGGTGAAGCCTTTCATAGTGCTTCGGCTCCGCCGTCTCGTGGCGCAGCAGATACCGGTCTGCCCCGGCCTCCCGCCAGCGCCGGTAAGTCTCCCGGCTATGCTCCCCCAGGGACAGGGTGATGGCGCACTGGGGATATCTATCGCGGATCTGCCCCACCGTCTCCTCCACCCAGTCAGGCCCCTGGACCGGGTCCTCCCCGCCCTGGAGCACAAAGGTGCGAAAGCCCGCCTGGTAGGCCGCCTGACAGCAGTCCAGGATTTCCTCCCGGCTCAGGCGGTACCTTTCCAGCTGCCGGTTATCCCGGCGCAGTCCGCAATAGTAACAGTTATTGCGGCAGTAATTGCTGATCTCCAGAAGCCCCCGCAGATAAATTCCCCGGCCAAAGCCTTCCTGGGCCTTCCTCCGGGCCCGGGCAAAGAGCTCCGCCTCCTGCTCTCCGGTGAGCTCCTCCAGAATCTGCCGCAGTTCTCCCCGGCTCAGCGGAAGGGGACCGGGGACCCTGGCCGGTTCTCTCCCGGCTTCCTCCGCCGGAGCTTTTCCGGCCTGGGCCGCAGAACCGGAGCCGGGGACTCTAGCTGGTTCTCTCCCGGCTTCCTCCGCCAAAGCTCTCCCGGTTCGCCCCCGGCTCATGACTCTCCTCCCGCCGCCCCGGTCTGCTCCAGCCAGAGCTTTCTCATCTGGGGAAAGGGCTTTAAGGCCCGGGGAAGAATCCCCTTCAGCCAGGCTATGGCCAGCCCGTAGTTGCTCATGGGAACCCCGGCCTCCTCCGCCCTGCTCAGCCGATACTTCATCTCCGCCTGATTCAGCATACAGCCCCCGCAGTGGAGAATTACTTTGTAATCCCGCAAATTTTCCGGAAACTCTGTGCCGCTGAAAAAGCAAAACCGAGGGTCAGTGCCGGTGCTTCTGCGAATCCAGGCGGGCAGCTTCTCCGTGCCGATATCCCCGCATTGGCGGTGATGGGTGCAGCCCTCCGCCACCAGCACCTGATCCCCGGAGACAAGCCCCGCCAGAGCCGCAGTTCCCATAAGCTGCTGGCGGAAATTTCCCTTGTAGCGGGCAAAGAGGATGGAGAAGGAGGTGAGAAGCAGAGGCTCCGGCACCAGCTCATCCACCCGGCCAAAGGCCTGGCTGTCGGTGATCACCAGGGCCGGGGGCTCCTTCAGTCTCCCCAGGGCCTCCGGCAGCTGCTCCACCGAGGTCAGCACCGGAATCCCTCCTCCCTCCAGAATGTCCCGTATCACCTGCTGCTGGGGCAGGATCAGCCTCCCCTTGGGGGCCGCCTTGTCCAGGGGAATCACCAGCACTACCGTATCCCCGGCCTGGAATAAGTCCCTGCAGAGGGGTATCCCTCTCTCCGCCGGTTTCAGCTGCCCCAGGGCTTCCTTGAGCTCCCGGATGCCGCTGCCGGTTCTGGCGCTGACCGTCACCCCCGGAGGAAGCTCTGCTCCCGCCTCTCCATTTTTTCTCCGAGCCAGCCGCTCCTCCCCCCGCTGCCGGGCTTCCTGAGCCTCCCGGCCCAGGGTGTCGCTTTTATTCCATACAAGCAGGCAGGGAAGCCCGCGCTTCTGAATCTCCTCCAGAAGCTCAGCCTCCCTGTCATAATTTTCCCGGGTCAGATCCAGAACCACCAGGGCCAGCTCTGTTTTTCGCAGCACCTGGCGCGTCTTCTCCAGACGCTGCTGGGCCAGGATACTCTCGTCGTCCAGCCCCGGGGTGTCCATGAAGATCACCGGACCTAAGGGGAGCAGCTCCATGGTCTTATATACCGGGTCGGTGGTAGTCCCCTCCACCGGTGACACCACCGCCAGCTGCTGTCCGGTCAAAGCGTTCAGCACGCTGGACTTTCCCGCATTGCAGCTCCCGAAAATTCCAATATGTATCCGTTCCCCCGCCGGTGTCTGATTCATGTCTGTCTCCTTCCCTTGCTATCTCTCTTAAGCTGCCGCGCCATTGACTCTGTACTGCCAACTGCAGCAGCCTTTTTCTCTAGTCTCTCCAGGCCGTGTCAAACTCTGGATTGTGCAGAAGCTCGTGGGCCTTGCCCTTGAAATATCCGTTGTAGAAAACATCCATCAGCGGATTCTCATCGGACTTCTTGATAATCATGCTGCCGTCAGCGTCGTAGAGACCCTTGGCCCTGGCCGCCCGATGCCGGGGACCTGCGGGAATAGGCTGGCCGCCTCCCATGATGCAGCCCCTGCGGCAGGCCATCACCTCGATCAGGTCGTATTCCTTCTCCCCGGCTCTCACCTGCTCCATGACCTTCTTGGCGTTGCCCAGGCCGTTGACCACGCATATCTTAACGGTTTTTCCCTCGTAGGGAATCTCCGCCTCCTTGATCCCTTCATCTCCCCGGATACCGCTGTTGGCGATGGCGTCCAGGGTGGCCTTGTCGTGTCCCTTGACCATCCGGCGCAGAGCCGCCTCCGTCACACCGCCGGTGACGCCGAAGATCACGCCGCCGCCGGAACCGATGCCAAAGGGCATGTCGCAGGCCTCCGACTCCACCTTGTCAAAGGCGATGCCGCTGTTTTTGATCATTCGGATCAGCTCCGTGGTGGTAATCACCACATCTGTGTCCTGCTCTCCCTTGGTGAAGCTGTTGTTTCTCTTGCTCTCCATCTTCTTGGCGGTACAGGGCATCACGGAGACCACCATGGTCTTTTTCCCTCCGGCGTTCTGGGGATCCCGGTAGTATTCCTTGATCACCGCCGAGAACATTCCCTGGGGAGACCGGCAGGTGGACACATTGTCCTGATAATCCGGGAAATGATCCCCCACAAACTTCACCCAGGCGGGACAGCAGGAGGTGAGAAGGGGAAGATTCTTGCCCTCCTTGAGCCGCCCCATAAACTCGGCGGCCTCCTCCATGATGGTCAGATCCGCGCTGTAGGCGGTATCAAAGACCTCATCGAAGCCCATCCGGTGCAGCACGGCCACCACCTTGCCGATGGCGTTCTCTCCTCTGGGAAGCCCGAAAGCTTCTCCCACCGCCACCCGGACTGCCGGGGCGATCTGGGCCACCACCCGCACATTGGGGTCGGCCAGGGCATCCCACACCTGGTCCATGTGGGTGCGGATGGTGATGGCTCCCGTGGGACAGTACACCCGGCACTGTCCGCAGTTTACGCAGTCTGTGGTGGCGATAGGCTTATTGAAGGCCGGGGACACACAGGCGTCCGTTCCCCGGTGAGTGAAGCCCAGCACGCCCACTCCCTGAATCTCCTCGCAGACCCGCACGCAGTTGCCGCAGAGGATACACTTGTTGGGATCCCTGACGATGGCCGGGGAGGAGAAATCCAGAGGCTGGCGCTCCCGGGTATTCTGGAAGCGCACATCCAGCACGCCCAGCCGGTGGGCCAGGGTCTGCAGGGCGCACTCTCCGCTCTTGACACAGGTGGTGCAGTCCCGGCAGTGGGCCGCCAGAAGGAGCTCCACAATCAATTTCCTGTATTTGCGAAGCTTCGCGGAGTTGGTGTAAATCACCATGCCGTCCCGGGGCTCCTCCGAGCAGGAGGCGAAGGTCCTTCCCCGGTCGTCCTCCACCGTACAGAGACGGCAGGCGCCGAAGGTGGACAGTTCTGAGTGATAGCACAGGGTGGGAATGTCGATTCCGGCCTTGCGAATCACCGTAAGTACATTTCTCTCATCGGTAAACTCCACGCGTCTACCGTCTATTGTCATAATACCCATCTCATTCCCTCCTTCTATGCTTCAATGTAAACGGCATCAAAGGCACAGTTGTCCTTGCAGGCGCCGCACTTGATACAGATGCTGTTGTCGATGTGGTAGGATTCCTTCCTTCTGCCGGTGATAGCTCCCACCGGACAGTTCTTCGCACATTTTCCGCAGCCCTTGCAGAAGGCGGGATTGATGATAAACCGGCGCATAGCCTGGCAGACCTTGGCCTCGCACTTTTTCTCCAGAATATGCTCCTCATATTCCTTTCTGAACACCTTCAGGGTGCTGAGCACCGGAAGGGGCGCGCTCTTGCCCAGTCCGCAGAGAGCCATGCTCTGAATCATGGCCGCCAGCTCCTCCAGCCGGTCCAGATCCTCCAGCTCTCCCTCGCCGGCCACGATCTTCTCCAGGATCTCCAGCATACGCTTGGTGCCCTCCCGGCAGGGAACGCATTTGCCGCAGGACTCCCTCTGGGTAAAGCTCATGAAAAATCTGGCCACCTCAACCATACAGGTGTGCTGATCCATGACCACCATACCGCCGGAGCCCACGATGGCGTTAAATTTCTTCACAGAATCAAAGTCCAGCGGCTCATCCAGATGCTGGGTAGTCAGACAGCCGCCGGAGGGGCCGCCGATCTGCACCGCCTTGAACTCAGAGCCTTCCTTTAAGCCGCCGCCGATGTCGAAAATGATCTGGCGCAGGGTACTGCCCATGGGCACCTCGATAAGTCCCGTATTCTCGATGGCTCCGGTCAGGGAGAAGGTCTTCGTTCCCGGGCTTCCCTCTGTTCCTATCCCCCGGAACCACTCCGCGCCGTTTAGGAGGATCTTGGGCACATTGGCGTAGGTCTCCACGTTATTGAGCACCGTGGGCTTCTCCCAGAGTCCCTTCTCCACGGTTCTGGGGGGCTTCACCCGGGGCATACCCCGATTCCCCTCGATGGAGGCGGTCAGGGCTGAACCCTCCCCGCAGACGAAGGCTCCTGCTCCCCGGTTGATATGTAGATGGAAGCTGAAATCCGTTCCCAAAATCTTATCTCCCAGAAGGCCCCGGGCCTCCAGCTCCCCGATGGCATGACGCAGCCGTGCCACGGACAGAGGGTACTCGGCCCGCACGTAGATGTAGCCCTCAGAGGAGCTCACCGCGTAGCCTGCCAGCATCATACCCTCCAGCAGCTTATAGGGATCTCCCTCCATCACCGAGCCGTCCATGAAGGCTCCCGGGTCTCCCTCATCTCCGTTACAGACCACATAGCGCTCCTTCTCCGGCTGCCGGGACACCTGCTTCCACTTTCTTCCGCAGGGGAATCCGCCGCCGCCTCTTCCCCGAAGTCCCGAGGCGTCCACCACCTCCACCACTTCCTGGGGAGTCATGGTGAAAAGGGCCTTCTCCAGGGCCTTGAAGCCTCCGGCTGCCAGGTACTCATCCAGGGACTCCGCCTCAAATTTTCCGCAGTTTTCCAGAACGATCCTGGTCTGCTTAGCAATGAAGGGGATTTCCTCCGGATGGGTGTAGGCCTTCTGGCCTTTTTTGTAGAGCAGCCGCTCCAGCACCTCGTCGGAGAGCACCGTGCGCTCCACGATCTCCTGGCAGTCCTCCTCCTTCACCTTCACGTACTGGATGACCTCCTGTCCCTTCTGGATCCGCACCAGGGGCCCCAGCTCACAGAAGCCCTGACATCCGGTCTTTTTCACCCCCACATGGGCCTGCTGGTCATGGGGTGCAAATTCCAGGGTAACTCCCGGCAGATCCCGGCAGAGCTCCAGCAGCTCCCGATATATTTTCTCCGAACCTGTGGCAATACAGCCGGTACCTGAGCAAACTAAGATTCTGCAGTCATAGGAGGCCACCTGCTGCAAAGCCTCTTCCCGGCATTTGTTTAACGCTTCCCGGTTTTCCAGTCTCATACGCCCTCCTCCTTTAACTGTCTCACTAATTCTAAAGCGCTCTCCGGAGTCATGGCCGGATGCACCTGGTCATTCACCATCATAGCCGGAGCCAGCCCGCAGGCGCCCAGGCAGGATACCGTTTCCACAGTGAAAAGCATATCGTCGGTGGTATGTTTCTTCTTGCTGAGTCCCAGCTCCTTGTAGAGGGCCTCCAGAATAGGCGTGGACTTGCGCACGTGACAGGCGGTGCCGTCACAGACCTTGATGATGTACTTTCCTTTGGCTTCAAAGGAGAAATTCTCATAAAAAGTCGCCACGCTATAGGCCTTGGTCTCGGTGATACCGATTTTCTGAGCCACATAGCCCAAAAGCTCCCCCGGCAGATACCGGTAAATTCCCTGGATATCCTGCAGCACCGGAATCAGGGAGCTGGGCTTGGCACCGTAGGTCTCGATGATTCTGTCGACATTCTGGTAATAAGATTGTTCCAGCATACATACGTCCTCCTTGTGTTTTGCTGCGTGTTTCCTCCTCATTATATCTGATTTTTCCAACAAATACAACAAATTTCCCAAGGATTCCTATGAATTTTTTGTTAATAATGCAAATAGTATCAGGAAATTTATGGCAGATGGATTTCCTCCAGCTCCTTGGGGGGAATCTTCTCCCCGGTGCCGCCCACAAATTTTTTCAGCTGGGCGCTGCCATCCTTCCAGGAGGCGTTGGTGCCGGCTCCGCCCATGCAGCCGCCGGGGCAGGCCATGCCCTCAATCAGGCAGCCGTTGAGCTTGCCGCTCTTGGCCACCGCCAAAATCTTCCGGCACTCCTCCAGGCCCTCCGCGTGCTCGATTCGGGGAGTCACCTCCGGATAGTAGGCTTTCAGGCAGTTGGTGATGGCCTCCGTCACTCCGCCGGCCACGGCGTAGCCCCGGCCTGCAGCCGTGGCAGCCTCGTGAAGCTCCGTCTCCGGCAGGCTCTCCAGTTCAATCTCCTTGGCCGCCAGCATCCCCTCCAGCTCCTCGAAGGTGATGACGAAATCCACGTCGCTGCGGACCTCCGTCCGGGAGGCCTCCAGTTTCTTGGAGGCGCAGGGCCCGATAAACACCACCTTAGCCTGGGGATGCTCCTGCTTGATGGAGCGGGCTGTGGCCACCATGGGGGTCAGCTCCCGGGAAATATGCTCAATCATATCCGGGAAATACTTTCTGGCCAGCTTGGTCCAGGAGGGACAGCAGGAGGTCAGAAGGAAGGGCACCTCCCCGGTGACCACCGCGTTAGCGTAGTGGTGGGCCTCGGTGACACAGCCGATGTCGGCTCCCATGGCCACCTCATACATATCCGCAAAGCCCATCTGCATAAGGCCCGTCTTCAGCTGTCCCACCGTCACGGTCTTGCCAAACTGCCCCACAAAGGCCGGCGCCACCTCCGCGATGATCTCCTTGCCCTCGGCCAGGGCCTTGGCCAGCTGGTAGATCTGGGATTTATCTGCAATGGCCCCGAAGGGACAGCTGACCATGCACATGCCGCAGGAGACACATTTTTCTGCATTGATGGTGGCCCGTCCCAGGCTGTCGCTCTCGATGGCATTTACTCCGCAGGCCCGGGCGCAGGGGCGCTCCTTCTTGGCTATGGCGTCATAGGGGCAGACCGCCTTACATTTTCCGCACTTGATACATTTCTCCTGGTCAATGTAAGATCTTCCCTTTTTCATGGAAACCGCCCCCTTGGGGCAGACGCTGGTGCAGGGGTGGGCCATGCAGCCCCGGCACATGTTGGTGACCTCATAGGCCTTGGGCTCGCAGGCGTCGCAGCCCGAGGGAATCACCTGCAGAAGGGGCGGCTCGTAATATTTCTCATCAATGTTGCTGGCCTCAATGCCCGCGGTCACGTGGACCGCCCGGTTTTCCGGCCGCAGGGACATACCCATGGCCAGGCGCACCCGCTCGTTGGCCACGGCCCGCTCCCGGTAAATGCTCTCCCGGTAAGTGGCCCGCTCCTGAACAATTTTGTAGGGAATTTCCTCGATATCTGAGATCAGCGTCTCCGGGTGGTTGGCAAATCCCAATCGGGCAATCTCCGTAAACACCTTCCTGCGGACCTTCCGCACCGGTGTATCAAGTCCTCTCATCATGTTTCCTTCTCCTCTTAGAAAAGGCGGGAAATGCCTGCGCACTTCCCGCCTCTGTCTCTTGCTTTCTTACAGATATTTTCTTTTTGCAGCCTCTACCACATGGCCCACCAGCACAGAGGTGGTCACGCTTCCCACACCGCCGGGAACCGGAGTGATAGCCTCAACAACGGGCTCTGCCTTGGCGTAATCCACGTCTCCGCAGAGCTTGCCCTCTGCGTTTACGTTGATTCCCACGTCGATAACCACCTGTCCGGGAGCCAGATACGTGTCGTCCACAATGCCAGCCCGGCCTGCGGCCACGATCACGATGTCAGCCTCGCGCACTACGGAAGGCATATCCACAGTTCTGGTGTGGCACACAGTAACGGTGGCGTTCTTCTTGATCAGCATCATGGCGGCGGGCTTGCCCACTACCAGACTTCTGCCCACTACCACCGCCTTCTTGCCGGTGCAGTCGATTCCGTAGTGATCCAGGATCTCCATGCAGGCCTGGGGAGTACAGGGCGGGAAGCCCACGTTCTTTCCGGTAAATACGCCGGACATGGAGCCGTCGGTCATACAGTCCACATCCTTGGCCGGATCAAGAGCGTTCTCGATCACGGACTGATCCAGGTGCTTGGGAAGAGGACGGAACAACAGAACGCCATGGATCTTGTCGTCCTTGTTCACCTTGTCGATGGTGGCCAGGAGTTCCTCCTGAGACACATCAGCGGGAAGCAGGATCTTCTCACAGGCTACGCCCAGAGTCTCGCAGCGCTTGGTTGCCCCTCTCTCGTAAGAGATGTCGCTGTCATTCTCACCCACACGGATGATGCACAGGGTGGGATCTACTCCCTTCTCCTTAAGCTTTGCCACATCTGCCTTGATTCTCTCGTTCAGTGCGGCAGTTACTTCTTTTCCTAATAACTGTTTTGCCATTTTCTTCTTCCTCTTTCCTCGCCTTATTTCAGTCTGCCCAGAACGCTGTCAAAAATTTCATCGGCCATCTTGGTGTATTTTTCCAGCATGGCGTCGCATTTCTGGTTCAGCTCCTCCGCATACTCCCGGTTCTTCATGGACTTGGTGTTGATGTACACATTTAAGCTGGCGCCCTTTAAGGCAGCCTTGCAGAAAGCTGCGCCCACGCCGGCGTCGCTGATAGCCAGAGCGGAGCCCTTGGCCGCAAATTCCACGATGATCTCGATGGCCTCGCAGCATTTCTCCATGATCTCCATGGGAACAGAGCAGGCGTCCTTCAGGACGATCTCCATGACTCTGGCCTTCTCGGCCTTCTCCTCCTCGGTCTCCCGGGGCATGCCGTAAGCCTTAGCCAGGGGCTCAAACACTTCCGCATCCCTCTCGATGAGGCGCAGCAGATCTGCCTGCAGCTTGTCGGACTTTGCCTTCAGCTCATACATCTCCGCCTCCACATCGGCATACTTTTTCTTGCCCACAGTCAGGCTTCCCACCATGTTGCCCAGAGCCGTTCCGATGGCTCCCACCAGGGCGGAGGCCCCGCCGCCCCCGGGAACGGGGGCTTTGGATGCCAGAACTTCTACGAATTCATTGCACGGTACAGTTGAAAATCCCATTTTTGTCTCTCCTTGTATGTAAAATTAGAACAGTCCGGAGATCTTTCCGGTCTCGTCCACGTCGATGCGCTCTGCAGCCGGTACCTTGGGCAGGCCGGGCATGGTCATGATCTCTCCGGTCAGGGCTACGATGAAGCCAGCTCCTGCGGAAATCTTCAGGTTGCGCACCGTTACCTCGAAGTCTGTGGGCGCTCCCAGCTTGGTCTGGTCGTCCGTTAAGCTGTACTGGGTCTTTGCCACACAGATGGGGCAGTTGCCGAAGCCCAGGGC
>DVHU01000090.1 GCA_018711815.1 Candidatus Egerieimonas intestinavium | reverse complement strand
GCGAACATTTACCCTCCCACCTAATACAATTTCGGATCAAGCACAAACGGTATATATAGAACAAAGCAAAGTTATTCGAGATATGGCGCAAAAATCTGATTGTGTGATTGTCGGTCGTTGTGCTGATTATGTACTTCGAGAATTATCGCCGTTTCGTCTGTTTATTTATGCCGACATGAAATTCAAAATGGAAAGGTGTCGTAAAAAAGGACAGGAAAAAGAGATTCTCAACGATCAGGAGCTACAAAGAAAAATTCGATCCATAGACAAAGCTCGCTCTAAGTATTATCAGTTTTATACTGATCAAGTATGGGGAGATAAAAAGAATTATGATTTGTGTATTAACACTTCCGATATTGAGATAAAAAGAGCAGTTGATGCTATCGAAAAATTCTTGCCATTTGACCTGTGAGGTTCGATGTTTACCGGAAGGATTTTTCAAAACTAAACAAACCTGTATAACTGCCGCACGACGGCAAAAGAAAAAAGCCCACCCAATTTGTAAAAAATGAAATTCTTCAATAATCTAATTTTATGTGGCCAGCTGGCTTCCCGGGGATCTGGATTATTGCTTTTTTTCCGATTCCGGCAGCGTGGCCGTGGAGGTGGGCGACGACGAGGACTACCACTTTGTGCTAAAGGCCTACGGGCAGAGCAAAAATGTGATCCATATTCCCACAGAGCTTGTGCAGGTGCTGGATACCATGAAGGAGTGGTTCCGCACCCGCTGATTTCTCTTTCCCCTCTCAGAACTCCAGCCGGTAGCTGCCGTCCCTCTCTCCGCACACCGGACAGGAGAAAAATTTCGCAAATACCTGCACAAGCCAGGCTGTATCCTGCACACCCGCCGTCTCGTAGGCGGAGTGCATGGCCAGCTGCGGAAGCCCCACATCCACGGAAGGGATGGGCACCTGCTGGGCGGAAATGTTCCCCAGGGTGGATCCTCCCTCCATGTCCGGCCGATTGTGAAATACCTGACAGGGAACCCCTGCCCTGCGGCAGAGAGCCGCGAAGACAGCTCCGGTGGCCCCGTCGGTGGTGTATTTCTGGTTGGCGGAATACTTGATCACCGGTCCCCCGTTTAAATAGGGGCGGCTGGTATCGTCGGCCTTATCCCCCTGATTGGGGTGAACCCCGTGGGCGTTGTCTGCGGAAATCAGAAAGCTTTTGGCCACTGCCCGAAGGTAATCCTCCCGACTGCCTCCCAGAGCGGCCACCACCCGCTCCAGCACATCTCTGAGAAAGGTAGAGCCTGCCCCCTGGCGGGTGCCGCTGCCCACCTCCTCATTATCGAAGACACAGTAAACCATGACCCTTCCGGGACTTCCCTCTCCCTTCAGAAATCCCTCCAGGGAGGCCCAGGCGCACTGCTGGTCGTCCAGCCGGGGGCTGGAGAGAAAGCTCTCCTGGGCTCCCCAGATACTTCCCCCCATTCGGTTATACAAAAACAGATCGCACCCAGCAAGCTCCTCCGGCTTTAGGCCAGCCTCCTCGGCAATCACCTGGCTAAGGCTCTTCTCCCCGGTCATGGAAAACAGAGGCTGCAGATCCTTCCTCACGTTATAGCTGTGCCCCTCATTAACCTTCCGGTCCATGTGGATGGCCAGGCTGGGAATCAGCAGCAGATCCCGGTCCGCGCAGAAGAGACGGCTCTCCAGCCGCCCCTCCCGCTCCAGCCAAATCCTGCCCGCCAGGGACAGGGGCCTGTCCAGCCAAGAGGACATGATCATGCCCCCGTATCTCTCCACACTCAGCTTCACATACCGGCCGTCCACGGAGATCTCTCCCTTTTCCTTCACCTTGAGGGCGGGGGAATCACTGTGACTGGCGGCGATCTGAAATCCGCTGACTCTCTCCCGGGGCAGGGCCACAGCAATCAGCGAGCTGCCTCCCCGAGTTACATAATATTTTCCGCCGGGAGCCAGGCTCCAGGTGTCCTCCTCAAAAAGGCGGGAAAATCCCGCCTTTTCAAGAATATCGCTCATATTTGCGGCCACGTGGTAGCAGCTGGGACTTTTGCTGATAAACTCCAGCAGGGCCGCCGCAGTTCTTCCTTCTTCTCTCAAGCCTCCAGCTCCTTAATGGCCTCTTCCAGCCGAACGATCATCTCATCCACATGCTTCTCCTGGATGACCAGCGGGGGCACCAGCCGCAGCACGTCGCTGCCCGCGGAGATCACCACCAGGCCCTTTTCCAGGGCCTTGGTCACCAGCTGCCCCACGGGAAATCCGGTGATCACCAGCCCCTGCATCAGCCCCTTGCCCCGGCGGGCTACTATGCAGCTGTGCTTTTCTGCCAGCTCATCCAGCTTTTTCTCCAGATAGGGCGCGATCTGCCGCACATGCTCCAGAATGTTCTTCTCCTCAAATAGGTCGAAAACCTTGCTGACCGCCGCGCAGGCCAGGGGATTTCCCCCGTAGGTGGTGCCGTGATCCCCGGGAACCAGGGAATTCTGCGCGGTCTTCTCATTTAACACAAAAGCCCCCACCGGCACGCCGCAGCCCAGAGCCTTGGCCACAGTCATCACATCCGGCTGCACGCCGTAGGCCTGCCAGGCGAACAGCTCTCCGGTACGGCCCATGCCGCACTGGATCTCGTCTAAAATCAACAGAATGTCCTTTTCCCGGCAGAGCTTTTCCACACCCTTTAAAAATTCCGGATCCGCCGGATAGATGCCGCCCTCCCCCTGGACAGTCTCCAGAATTATGGCGCAGGTTTTCTCCGTCACCTGGGCCTTCACACTTTCCAAATCGTTGAAATCAGCGAATTTCACGCCGCCGATCAGGGGCTTGAAGGGCTCCTGATAGTGGGTATTTCCCGTCACCGACAGGGCTCCCAGGCTTCTGCCGTGGAAGGAATGGTTCATGGCGATGATCTCGTGATCCGTGCTCCCATCCTTCAGGTACGCGTACTTCCGGGCCACCTTGATGGCTCCCTCGATGGCCTCGGTACCGCTGTTGGTGAAAAACACCTTGGACATGCCGCTCTTTCCCACCAGCTTCTGAGCTGCTTCCGCCGCCGGAATGTTGTAGTACAAATTGGAGGTGTGGATAATCTTGCCCAGCTGGTCAGTCAGGGCCTGATTATACTCCGGGTCATTGTAGCCCAGGGCAAAAACCGCGATGCCCGCCGCGAAATCCAGGTACTCCTTGCCGTCGGTGTCGTAGAGATACACGCCCTGTCCCCGCTCAAAGACCACCGGAAAACGGTTGTAGGTGTGGAGCAGATACTGCTCCGCCTTATCCATATATTCCTGTTTACTCATGATAAAATTTCTCCTCTTCTTCCCGCAGAATGGCCGTGCCGATTCCTTTGTTGGTGAAAATCTCCAGCAGCAGGCTGTGGGGAATCCGTCCGTCCAGAATGTGTACCCGGTGGACGCCGTTCTCGATGGCGTCGATGCAGTTCTGCAGCTTGGGAATCATGCCTCCGCCCACATTTCCGTTGTCGATCAGCTCCAGAGCCTCGGACACCCGCAGCTCGGAGATCAGGCTCTCGGGATCCTTCGGATCCCGCATAACGCCCTCGATGTCCGTCAGGAAGGCCAGTTTCTCCGCCTTCATGGCCTCGGCGATGGCGCAGGCCGCATCGTCGGCGTTGATGTTGTAGGTCTGGAATTTCTCATCCAGACCGATGGGGCAGACGATGGGCAGGAAATCCTTCTCCAGCAGATCCTGGAGAATCTTGGGGCGCACCTCCGTCACATTTCCCACAAATCCGATGTCCTCTCCGCCGGAGAGCTTCTTCTCCACCCCCAGCAGCCTGCCGTCCTTGCCGCTGATGCCCACAGCCTTGATGCCCAGGGATTCCACCAGGGTCACCAGCTCCTTGTTCACCTTGTTGAGCACCATCTCCGCCACTTCCATGGTCTCCCCGTCAGTGACCCGCAGGCCGTTGACAAATCTGGGCTCCATGCCCATGCGGGCCACCATACGGCTGATCTCCTTGCCGCCCCCGTGAACGATGATGGGCTTAAAGCCCACCAGCTTCAAGAGAACCACATCCCGGATGACGTCCATCTTGAGATTCTCATCCACCATGGCGCTGCCGCCGTATTTCACCACAATCACTTTTCTGTTGTACCGACGGATATAGGGCAGGGCCTCGATGAGCACCTGGGCCTTATCCAGATATTTCTGATTTACCATCCTTGCCTCCTCAGGACCGGTAGTCCGCGTTAATTTTCACATAGTCGTAAGTCAGGTCACAGCCCCAGGCTGTGGCAGAGGCCTCCCCCTGCTTGATATCCGCGATGGCGGTCACTTCCTTCTCCGAGAGGATCCTGGTGGCCTCCTCCTCGCTGTAATCCACTGCCACTCCGTTTTCGATGATCTGCAGTTTTCCCGCCGCGCTCTCAAAGAACAGATCCACCTGCTCCGGGTCAAACTGGGCCCCGGAATAGCCCATGGCGCAGAGGATTCTTCCCCAGTTGGCGTCGTGGCCGAAGATGGCCGCCTTGGTCAGGCTGGAGGTGATCACCGATTTCGCCAGGGTCACCGCCTGGGCCTTATCCTTGGCTCCCAGAATCTTCACCTCAAAGAGCGCCGTGGCCCCCTCGCCGTCCGCCGCCATCTTCTTGGCCAGGGTCTCGTTTACCTGGCGCAGAGCCTCCAGGAAGGTGTGATAATCTTCATTTTCCTGGGTAATCTCGGGATTCCCCGCCAGGCCGCTGGCCAGCACCAGGGCCGTGTCGTTGGTGGAGGTATCCCCGTCCACAGAAATCATATTGTAGGTGTCCGCCACGGTGCTGCTCATGGCCTTCTGCAGCATTTCCTTGGAAATGGCCGCGTCCGTGGTGATAAAGCTTAACATGGTGCACATGTTGGGGTGAATCATGCCGGAGCCCTTGCACATGCCGCCCAGAGTCACGGTCTTTCCCCCCAGCTGAATCTGCACCGCCGTCTCCTTGCTGACGGTATCCGTGGTCATGATGGCCTGGGCCGCCATGGTGCCTGCTTCCTTTTTCTCTGACAAGAGCGGGGCCATCTGCTCCACCCCGGCGCAGATCTTCTCAATGGGAAGCTGCTGGCCGATGACGCCGGTGGAGGCCACCAGCACCTGATTTTCTCCGATATTCAGCGCCTTCGCCGCCGCCTGGGCAGTCTTTTGGCAGTTCTCCATGCCCTCCTGGCCGGTGCAGGCGTTGGCCACCCCGCTGTTGCAGACGATGGCCTGTACCTTCTCCTGGCTGTAGACGATCTGCTGATCCCACTTTACCGGGGCCGCCTTCACCACATTGGTGGTAAAAGTTCCCGCCGCCTGGCAGGGCACCGTGCTGTACACCAGGGCCATGTCCTTGCGGTTGGCTTTCTTTACTCCCGCGGCCACCGCTGCCGCCTGGAATCCCTCTGCGGCTGTAACGCCGCCCTCTATAATTTTCATTGGCTATTCTCCTTCCTTTACGGGAACATGGGCACCAGCGCCAGGCCCATATCCTCCGGCAGTCCAAAGAGCAGGTTCATATTCTGCACCGCCTGTCCTGCCGCTCCCTTCACCAGATTGTCCAGAGCGCCCATGAGGATCACCCGATTGGTCCGCTCATCCAGCACAAAGTTCACATCCACATAGTTGCTGCCCTCCACCCATTTGGTCTGGGGACATACGCCGGGCTCCAGCACCCGGATGAAGGTTTCTTTTCCATAATATTTCTCATAAGCCGCCCGGATTTTCTCCTGGGTGGCCCCCGGCGTCAGGCTGGCGTAGGCCGTAACCAGGATTCCCCGGTTCATAGGCACCAGGTGAGGGGTGAAGCTTAAGTTCAAAGGTTTTCCCGCCGCATAACCCAGCTGCTCCTCGATCTCCGGAGTGTGCCGGTGGGTGGCCACCCCGTAGGCCTTCATATTTTCATTGACCTCGCAGAAGAGGTTATCTACCTTGGCTCCCCGGCCGGCCCCGGAGGTGCCGGACTTGGCGTCGATGATCAGGGTGTCGGGGTCGATAAGCCCCTCCTTCACCAGGGGATAGCAGGTCAGAATGCTGCAGGTGGTGTAGCAGCCGGGATTTGCCACCAGCCGGGCCTTCTTCACCTGCTCCCGGTTGATCTCGCAGAGGCCGTACACCGCCTCCGGCAGATACTGGGGCGCCTTGTGGGTGAGCTTATACCATTTCTCATACACCTGCACATCCTTCAGCCGGAAATCCGCGCTCAGATCCACGATCTTCACCCGGGAGAGAATATCCTCATTGACCAGGGAAGCGCACAGCCCCTGGGGGGTGGCGGTGAAAATCACATCCACCTGCCGGGAAAGCTCTTCCATATTGTCATCCATACATTTATCATCCACCAGCTGGAACATATTCTGGTAAATGGACGCATACTTCTGATCCACATAGCTTCTGGATCCGTACCATTTAATTTCTGCCTCCGGGTGTCCCAGCAGCAGACGCACCAGCTCTGCCCCGGCGTATCCGGTGGCTCCGATTATTCCCACTCGAATCATAGCAAGATTCCTCCGATTCTTTTATTGGTACTATGATATACCTTCTTATAGTAGAAGTAAAGAGGAGTCCTGCACAAGTTTAATGCATAATTATGCATAATTTTTGTATAAAATAACATTTTCATTCTTTTTATTCGGTTTTACTTGCATAAATTAGCGTTTGGGTGTATATTTAATTCCAGCAAAGCAACAGGAAAGGAAACGCGGGGGAAGCTGCCGCTCTCTCCCGGCGATCAAGGAGGATAAAAAGATGAAAGAAAAAGTAATTTTAGCTTATTCCGGCGGACTGGACACCACCGCCATTATTCCCTGGCTGAAGGAGACCTTCGACTATGAGGTTATCTGCTGCTGCATCGACTGCGGACAGGGCAGCGAGCTGGACGGACTGGACGAGCGGGCAAAAATGTCCGGGGCTTCCAAGCTTTACATTGAAAATATCATCGACGAGTTCTGCGAGGAGTACATTCTCCCCTGCGTGCAGGCGGGAGCCGTCTATGAGAATAAGTACCTGCTGGGAACCTCCATGGCCCGGCCGGTTATCGCCAAGAAGCTGGTGGAGATCGCCAGAAAGGAGGGCGCTTCCGCCATCTGCCACGGCGCCACCGGAAAGGGCAACGATCAGATCCGTTTTGAGCTCTCCATCAAGGCCCTGGCTCCCGATCTGAAGATCATCGCTCCCTGGAGGATGACTGACGTCTGGACCATGCAGTCCCGGGAGGATGAGATCGCCTACTGCAAGGCCCACGGCATTGACCTGCCCTTCTCTGCAGATTCCAGCTACAGCCGTGACCGGAATCTGTGGCACATCAGCCATGAGGGCCTGGAGCTGGAGGATCCCTCCAACGAGCCCAACTACGATCACCTGCTGGTGCTGAGCGTGAGCCCCGAGAAAGCTCCCGACGAGGCCGAGTATGTGACCATGACCTTCGAGGCCGGCGTTCCCAAAACCCTCAACGGCCAGGAGATGAAGGTCTCTGAGATCATCGGGAAATTAAACGAGCTGGGCGGAAAGCACGGCATCGGTATCATTGATATTGTGGAGAACCGGGTGGTTGGCATGAAGTCCCGGGGCGTGTATGAGACACCGGGCGGAACCATCCTGATGGAGGCTCAGAAGCAGCTGGAGGAGCTGGTGTTAGACCGGGCCACCATGGAAGTGAAAAAGGACATGGGCAACAAATTTGCCCAGATCGTGTACGAAGGAAAATGGTTTACTCCCCTGCGGGAGGCGGTTCAGGCCTTCGTGGAGTCCACCCAGAAGTACGTAACCGGAGAGGTGAAGTTTAAGCTCTACAAGGGCAACATCATCAAGGCCGGCACCACTTCCCCCTACAGCCTCTACGACGAGTCCCTGGCCTCCTTCACCACCGGAGACCTGTACGACCACCACGACGCCGACGGATTTATCACCCTCTTCGGCCTGCCCCTGAAGGTTCGGGCTATGAAGATGGCGGAGCTGGATAAGAAAAATAACAAATAACAGTTTGACAACCCTTGTTCTGCAAGGAGAGGCTGCTGCAATACGAAGATATTCGTTCATTGCAGCAGCCTCTTATTATGTAAATAATTTTGTATATTCCGTCTGGGTATCTGCGATATGGTAGACGTAAACCGACTGATCCAGCTGTCTGTAAACAGCCACATGTTTTTGACAGATGAGCATCCGATACCCCTGACGGTGCAGCTGCTCGTCCGGGGTTAATGACCCGGAATCCGGAAAATCCTCCAGCCTTTCCAGTACATTTAAAATATGATCCGTCACCTTGAGGGCCGTTTGCACATCAAATTGGATCAGATAATAATCCTCTATTTTCTTTAAATCCTCCCAGGCCGAAGGAAGAATTTCCACCTTATAGTTCATTTATCCTCTCCCGCAGCTTTTTTCTGGCTTCCGCCACAGAGATTGTCTCTGCCCCCTTAATTCTTTCTTCCTCCGCCTGCAGCACTCGCGACCGAAGATTCAGCATCTGTTCCCGTTTTTCAAACGCCTCAATATCCATAAGAACCAGATCGCCCTCTCCATTTTTGGTGATATAGATTGGTTCCTTCGTCTTTTTTGCCAGATTTGCAATAGATGAATAGTCATTTCTCAAAGAAGCTGACGCCTTAATAATCATCTGCGCACACCCTTTCATATCTTTTTCTTGATATGATTATATCTTTATTTTTATATGTTGTAAAGCCCCTTCTCTCTGCCGCTCTCTCACCCCCTAGGGCTGCTGATTTTTCATGCACAGGTGCACCGAGGCCCTCTTGAAGGTCAGGGGAAGGGCTAAAATATTGGGCTTCTCCCCCACATATTTCTTCCGGGCGTCCGCCAGGGCCTCCTCGAAGGTGGCTCTGGTCTTTAGGCCCATCCCCCGGGCGATGCCCGGCTCCTGGGCCCCCACAATGTAGATGGCCGAGGTGTTCATCTCCGCGATGTGGCCGCAGCTCATCATGGAAAATCCGTGGTAGGGATGGAAGGCGCCGGTATAGCGGTATTTGCGGATATACTCCTGGTTGGTGGCAAAGTACTCCCCGTACTTGTCCATATCGGGAAGGATATTCATGTGGTCATGCTGGAACAGCTCATACAGCTCCCGCAGGTAGGGCCACCGTTCGTCGTGGAAATAGCCGTTGCAGATGGAGGAGCAGATGATCACGCAGCGATCGCTCATGACTCTTTTCAGTCGGATCACCTGGGCGGAGAGGGCCTGCATCATCTGGATGGGGTTTGTTCCCATACCGTCCCCGTAATGGAAATCCTGGGGCATGCCGAACACCAGCACGTCGTATTTTTTCTCCGCCCAGGGTACGTAGGTCCGCTTGTCCGCCGTCTTCCAGGCCACCGGCTGCATTTCCCTGGCGTAGCCGCTGTTGATCTCGATCTGCCGGGATACCGAGTCCAGCACCGCGTCGCAGCAGAAAAATTTCTTCCCCATGCAGGCCTCCATGTGCATACCGATCTCGTCAAATTTTGTGCGCATGAGGGAATGATTGCTGACCGGAGTGAAATCCTCCCGGTGCATCACCTCGGGGATGTGGTGGGTGGCGATGCTCCGCCAGTGGGTGATGCCCGTGGCACAGTGCTTATAGCCCCCGGAGTAGCCCCCGTAGGGATTTCCCTGGGTGTGGCCGATGAGTACGGCCACATCGGAGTCATAGACATATTTATTCATCAGTACCCGGTCCCCTCTGGGGGTGCAGCCCAGATCCACCAGGTGCTCGTAATCCTCGCTGTCGTGGCTGATAATCTGGTGGCTGGGATAAAATTCATAGAACAGCTCCGGCCCCAGAATCTGCAGCATTTCCTTTTTGTTGGTCCGGGGATGGAGACCGTTGGAAAAGATCAACAGGATGTCTTTTTTCTCCACTCCCGCCCGGTAGAGCTCCTCCAGAATCAGCCGGATGGAAATCTTCCGGTGGGAGGTGGGCTGGCAGCCGCCCTTTACAATGTCCGGGATGGTGATGGTGACCTTGCTGCCCTTTTGGGCCAGCTGGGACAGGGGCTCCATACCGATGGGATGAAGGATGGACTCCCGGGTCTTTTCCACCAGCTCCTCCTCCGGGATGCAGGGGGGATCCGGGACCGTCTCCCCGGAAATAAACACATCGGTCAGTTCATCCGGCAGCTGGGCGGCCATGGTTCCGTGGCCGTATTCAAAATTCAGCTTCATAGGTTTGTCCTCCTTAATCTCCCAGATAGGTATGTATGATCTCCAGATATTCCTCGGGATAGAAGCCGATCTCCCCCTCAAATCTGGTGAGGGCGATCAGTCCGCCGTCGATCTCCGGGATACCGGCCAGCATGAGGGCGTTGTCCTTCTTCAGTCCCCCGCCGTACACCACATCCATCCCTCCGGTAACCTCCTTGATCAGGCGGGCCACCTTGGCAATGTAGGGACCATCCGCCGGGGTCTTTCCGGGGCCGATGGACCAGATGGGCTCATAGCCGATCACCACCTGGCTTTTGTCCACGCCCTCCAGGCCAATCTCCAGCTGATCTGTGAGCACTTCTTTCCAGCGGCTCAGCTCCTCCTCCTTCTCTCCCACGCAGTAGAGTACCTTCATGCCCGCCTCCGCCGCCCGGCGATTTTCTTCATTCAGCAGGCGGTTCACCGCCCGGGCGTCCTCAACCCCCGCCTCCCACAGGATCCCCGCCTTATCCTTTCGCTCCTCGCAGTGGCCGATGATGGCGTGGGTGCAGCCCATGGCCTTCATGCTGCTGGCGGGCCTGCTGGTGGTGAAGGCACCGAAATTTCCGCCCGCCGCCGTGTTCATCCGGTAGACTCCCTGACAGCCGATCTTCACCGGGCTTTGGGCCTCCCGGGCCTTCAGGGCATTGAGGATGTGCGCCTCCGGATAGAACTGGACAAATTCTACCTGGGTGGGATCGAATTTTTTCAGCTCTCCCTGGGTGCCGGTTACGATATAGTCTGCCCAGCGCTCAATGGGCGCCAGGGAATTTACCCCGCCGTACTGCCGGGGCACGTCAAAGCGTTTTAAGTTTAAATATAAGTGTTTCATACTTGCCCCATCTTTTCTATTTTCTGCGAATCATGCCGTGTCCATAGTCATCATTGGTGAAATAGGCTCCGGCCCCGTGCTTCCGGTAATAATGCTTATCGCTCATGACCCGGGGGATAGCCTGCCAGTCGGGCTCAATGGCCAGCATGTGAACCGCCATCTTGCTGATCTCCTCCAGCACCACCGATTTGTGGACGGCGTCCCAGACGTCCTCGCCCCAGGTGAAGGGGCCGTGGTTGGTGGACAGGGCCGCCGGGATATCCTTGGGATTCAGGCCGTGCTCCTGATAGTACCGGACAATAGCCATCCCCGTATTCCACTCGTAATTCTCCAGAATCTCCTCATCGGTGAGGGCGTCCACGCAGGGAATCTCACCGGCGAAATAGTCCGCGTGGGTGGTCCCGAAGCAGGGCAGCCCCCGGTGCAGCTGGGCCATAACCGTGGCGTAGGTGGAGTGGGTGTGGACGATGGCATTGCAGTCCGGGAAATGCTCGTAAAGGGCCCGGTGGATATCCAGGTCCACCGAAGGCTTTAAGGGGCCTTCCACCACATTGCCCTCCAGGTCTGTGACGCTGACATTTTCCACCGTCAGCTCCGGGTAGGGTATCCCCACGGGCTTGATGACGATCAGCCCCCGCTCCCGGTCTATGGCGCTCACATTTCCCCAGGAAAATTTCACCAGGTTTTGTCTGGGGAGGTCCCGGTTGGCCTCTACGACTTGTTGTTTTAATTCCATCAGCTCCATATTCTACTCACACCCTTTCCCGCATGTTAAAGCTGTCTTGTATATATTTTCCGCCGTCAGCCCGTAATAATTTGCCAGATCCTCCGGGCTTCCCGACTGGCCAAACTGATCCTGAATTCCCACCATCGCCATGGGAGTGGGGCATCTGCGGGAGAGTACCTCGCTCACCGCGCTCCCCAATCCTCCCATCACGTTATGGTCTTCGGCCGTGACCACACAGCCGGTTTTGCGGGCATAGGTTACCAGAAGCTCTTCATCTAAAGGCTTGACGGAGGCCATATCGATAACCGCCGCCTGAATTCCTGATGTCTCCAGAAGTTTTGCCGCCTCTAAAGAGCGGGATACCATATCCCCCACCGCCACAATGGTAAGATCTTCACCGTCCCGAACCAGCCGCCCCCGGCCAATTATAAACTCTCCGTATTCCTCAAAGACCTCTGGAGTGGCTGACCGCCCGAAGCGCATATAGACAGGTCCCTGATATTCCAGAGCCGCCTTTACGCAGGCTTTGGTCTCCGCCTCGTCGCAGGGGCACAGAACCACCATACGGGGAATCGCCCGCATCAGTGCCAGATCCTCGATGCACTGGTGTGATCCTCCGTCGGCGCCGATCAGCACTCCCCCGTGGGTCGCACCTATCTTTACATTGCAGTTGGGATAGGCAATGCCGTTGCGGATCTGATCATAGGCCCGGCCTGCGGCAAAGGCCGCGAAGGTGCTGGCCACCACAGGCACGCCGCAGGTGGAGATACCCGCCGCCACCCCCATCATATTGGCCTCCGCGATTCCCATATCGAAAAACCGTTCGGGATATTTTTTCGCAAACTGCACAGTCTGGGTGGCTTTGGAAAGATCCGCGTCCAGCACGTAAAAATCGTGAGTCTCGCCCAGCTCTGCCAGCGCCATCCCGTATGCTTCCCTAGTAGATAACATTATCTTCCCCCCTGTCCTCTCAGTTCTGCCATGGCCTGTTCATATTGCTGATCAGAAATCGCCGCTCCGTGCCAAGCCGCCTGGTTTTCCATATAGGAGACGCCCTTGCCCTTGATGGTCCTGCAGATAATAAACGTGGGCCTCTTCCCTTCTCTTCGGGCCTCCTCCAGGGCCTGGCATATCTCCTGGGTGTCATGTCCATCGGCTTCTAATACCTGCCAGCCAAAGGCCTCTGCCTTTGGGGCTACGGGATAGACAGACATTACCTGATCCACCGGCCCGTCGATCTGCAGATTGTTGTTATCCAGCAGCACCGTCAGATTATCCAGCCGGTAGTGGGCCGCAGCCATCATGGCCTCCCAGAGCTGGCCCTCCTGCATTTCCCCGTCGCCGACGACGCAGTAAACCCGAAAGGCCTTCCCTCTCTTTTTGGCGTAACAGGCCATTCCCACCGCCGCAGATATCCCCTGCCCCAGGGAGCCAGTGGACATATCCACTCCCGGGAGCTTATTCCTGTCCGGGTGCCCCTGCAGCCTGCTCTTCAGCTGTCTCAAGGTATTCAGCTCTTCCCGGGGAAAATACCCGCGCTCAGCCAGAGCTCCATAGTAGACCGGCGCTCCATGGCCCTTGGAGAGAACGAAGCGGTCCCTCTCCTCCCATTGGGGATTTTCCGGGTTCAGATTCATCTCATAAAAATATAAAACGCTCAATATCTCCGCCGCCGACAGCGAACCTCCCGGGTGACCGGAGCCTGCCCGGTGGAGGCTTTCAATAATGTCAATCCGTATCTGCCGCGCCTTCTCTTTCAGCGTTTTATCCTCAGCCTGCAGTTTCATGGTCAGTCCTCCTCATATACGCTCATGTCCGGCATTCCCAGGGCAGTCCAGCCTCCGTCTACGAATAACGTCTGGCCGGTGATGTAGCTGGCCTCATCGGAGGCCAGGAAAACCACTGCCTTGGCAATCTCTTCGGGAGTAGCCAGCCTTTTAAAGGGAACCGCTGATAAAATCTGTTTCTCCGACACAACTCCCGAGCGGAAGCCATCCTTCACCATTTCCGTGGCAATCCAGCCCGGGGCCACGGCATTGACGCGAATGGCCTTTTTATCTCCACGATCCTCCGCCCATTCCGCCGCCAAAACCGCCGTCATGGCATTGATGCCTCCCTTAGAAATCACATACGGCGCCCGTCCCGGGGTGGCGCGTCGGGAGGTTCCCGAGGAAATATTGACAATGGCTCCTCCCTGATTCATGAGCAGGGCCGCCTGCTGGGCACAGAAAAAGGGGCCTTTTAAATTCACACCCATCAGCAGATCCCAATCCTTTTCCAGAAATTCCTTAGAAGCCCTGCGGATCTGCACTCCGGCATTATTCACCAGAACATCCAGCTTTCCATACTGATCACGAATCCGCCCGAAAATCTCCTTGATTTGCTCCACATTGGTCACATCCATGGCATAGGAGGAAGTCTGGACAGAAAATTCCCGGGCAATTTTTTCCGCCGCCTCTTTTGCCAGCTCCGCCTGAATATCTCCGATGATAATCCTGGCGCCCTCCCGGGCAAAGGCCTCCGCCATGGCATAGCCCAGTCCCCGAGCGTCCCTGTGATCAATACTAGCTTATCCTTCAACTGCTTCATACCGCTTCCTCCTTCATGTCTGTTCTTACCACCACTTAATCATATCTGTGATCTCCTTACGGATCTCAATAAACTTAGGATCTGAGACATTTCTGGGCCTGGGAAGATCCACCTGAATCTGCGCCTTAAGCTTGGCGGGTTTATTGGACAGGATCAGCACTCTCTCCGCCAGATAAACCGCCTCCTCCAAATTGTGCGTGATAAATAATACCGTAGACCCTGTGGCCTTCCAGAGACGAATCACCTCGTCCTCCAGATAATAGCGCATCTTAATATCCATCTGACCATAGGGCTCGTCCATCAGCAACAGGTCCGGGTTCACCGCAAAGGCTCTGCCGATTACCACCCGCTGCTCCATGGACACAGACAGATCCTTGGGGTATACCTCCCGCCATTCCTCTAGCCCCAGCAGCTGAATAATCTTGTCGGTCTGGGCTTTGATCTCCTCCGGGGGTCTCTTTTTGATTTTTAAGCCGTACTCAATATTCTGCTGCACGGTCAGCCAGTCAAAGGCTGAAGGCTCCTGAAACACAAAGGAAATACTGTGCTTTTGAGGATCTGCCGGCTCCCCGTCCAGCAGGATTTCCCCCTTGGTGGCGGGGATGAGCCGGGTGAGCAGGTTTAAAAATGTACTTTTCCCGCACCCGGTGGGACCCACAATGCAGACGAACTCGCCCTTTTTAATTTCAAAAGAAATATCGTCCAGTACCAGCAGGTCGCCGAAGCTTTTCGTCAAATTTTTCACCTGAACCTTGATATCCTTATTCTCCATGCCTCTTCCTCCTGCCTACAGCGCCAAATCCGTATTCTGCTCTATGGTCTCCCGAAGTTTCAGAAATTCAGGATCCACGTAATCTCTGGGGCGGGCCAAATCCACCGGATAGATTTCCTTAATTCTGGCGGGACATTCGCTGAGCAGGACAATTCTGTCTCCCAGATACACCGCCTCTTCTATGTTATTTGTCACGAAGATGACCGTCCGCTTCTCCTTCTCCCAAATTCTGAGCACCTCTTCCTCCATCTGATAACGGGTCTGGGCATCCAGGGCTCCGAAGGGCTCATCCATCAGCAAGATCTTGGGATTGCTGCAGTATGCCCGGGCAATCCCCACCCGCTGCTTCATTCCTCCGGAGAGCTGCTTTGGAAGAGCGTCCTCAAAGCCGGCCAATCCCACTAGATTGATCAGATATCTGGCTTTTTCCCGCCGCTCCTTCTTGGGGACACCTGCCATCTGCAGGGGAAGCTCCACATTTTCCATAACGGTTTTCCAGGGGAAAACCGCCGTTTTCTGAAACACAAAGCCTACCCCCTCATTCTTTCCACCGGGGAAATCCACCGTGCCCACAGTGGGAACCTCAAGGCCTCCGATCATGTTCAGCAGCACTGTCTTACCGCACCGGCCCGGCCCTAAAAGCACCAGAAATTCATTCTCCCGGACATCCAGAGTGATGTGATTTACCGCCTCAAAAACCTGCTTGCGCCCATAAAAGGATTTAGAAATATTCTCCAGATGCAAGGCAATATTCGTTACTTGGTCATCCATGGGCAAATCCACCTTTCTATAAACGTAAATACAATGCTGAAAGCGGCGCCAATCAGACCGATGAGCACCATGCCCACCAGCACCAGCGCGATGTCGAAGCTTTCCTGGCCTCGGATAATCAGAAATCCCAGTCCCGATTTGGAAGCCAGCATTTCCGCAGCCACAACCACCATCCAGCCGGAACTGAGAGATATCTTTATTCCCGCCATGATGGCCGGCATGGATGCCGGAAATACAATATGTCTCAGCATATTCCAGGTGTTGGCCTTATAAATTTTTCCTACCTTTAAGTACATGTCGTCCACCATCTCCACGCCAGCCATGGTGTTTTGGGCGATGGGGAAGAAGGCTCCGATGAATACCAACAAAACCTTGGGAAATTCCCCGATGCCGAACCACAGAATAATCAGCGGAATCCAGGCGATGGGCGGGATGGGCCTCAGCGCCACAAACAGCGGATTAAAAGCCGCCTTAATCCGCGGGCACCAGCCGGTGACCAGACCAAAGGCCACGCCTAAGACCGTCGCCACCGCCAGGGCGATCAGTACCCTCTGCAGGCTGATCCCAATATGGCCCCAGATGCTGATTTTCATCACCGGCCTCTCCACCAGCTTCACCAGCCGCTCCCAGGCAGCCAGGGGCGTGGGAAAAACCTTGGGGTTCATCTGGGAAAAGATAATCCACGCGCCCAGCAGGATGGCAATGGACAGCAGGATTAACAAATAGTCGTACTTTCTTTTTTCTCTATCCATCACTGTTTCCTCCACGGCACAAGCTTGCTCTCCAGCTTACCCACAGCCCAGGAAAAAATGCTGCCGGTAATGCCTATGGCAAACATACCCACGATAATCACATCTGAACGGCTGTAGGTTCGCCCCTGCTGAATCATATAACCCAGTCCGGCCGCCGACGCCAGAAGCTCCGCCGCCACCACAGTTGTCCAGGCGTTACCGATGGCGATTTTCACCCCGGCAAATACCATAGGGAGCGCTGAGGGCACACAGACGGTTCTGAAAATCTCCCATTTGGAAGCTCCGAAGGTTTTCGCCACATTGATTCGTACCGGATTGGTCAGCCGTACTCCCGTGTAAGAGTTAATCACACAGGGGACAAAGGCGGCCAGAAAGATCAGAAAGCTTTTGGCCGTAGACCCCAGTCCCATCCAGATAATCGCCAGGGGCGTCCAAGCCAGGGGAGGAATGGGTCTTATAATTTCAAAAATCGGTGTAATCAGGTCATCTGCCACCCGGTAATATCCCGTAAGTAATCCCAGAGGAATTCCCACAATTATTGCCGAGATAAAACCCACCAGAACCACCTGCAGGCTGGCCCAGAAGTGTACCGGCATGGTAGCTCCGTCTGGGGTGATGTCATAAAATTTCTTCACAAAGGTGCTGACAACCTCCCAGGGGCTGGCCACATATTTGGGATCTATCCACGCAAGCTTTACTGCCAAATACCAGATAAGCAGGAAAACCGTAACTGCTGTCACAGAAATGAAAATCCGTATTTTTCTTTCCCGGATACGAGCTTTCGTTTCAACCTTGACAGACTCCGGAAGCGATTCCCATTTTTTCTTTTTCTCGTTCATCAAATCTTTCCTTTCTCACTGCACAGCAGGCTCACACACAAACTCTTTCCTG
>DVHU01000089.1 GCA_018711815.1 Candidatus Egerieimonas intestinavium | reverse complement strand
AGGATATGAACATCCGAAAAGGGGCCATCAAAGATGAGAGCGATAGCATCCGTAGTCAAAGGATGATGTTAAGAACCTTTTTGAAGGGACACTCCGATTTGGTAGGCAGGCCGGTTCTGGAATTTGTTGATGATGGATATACAGGTACAAATTTTGAACGTCCCCAATTTCAGAAGATGATGGAGCTGGTTCGGACAGGCGATATTTATTGTATCCTTGTAAAGGATCTGTCTCGCTTTGGAAGAAATTATCTGGAAGTTGGAGACTATCTGGAGCATTTGTTCCCATTTCTGGGTGTCCGGTTTATTGCGGTAAACGACCACTATGACAGCGACAACTTTATTGGAAGTACCGGCGGACTCGATGTGGCTTTCAGAAATTTGATCTATCAAAGATATAGTCAGGACCTTTCTGAGAAGGTTAAGGCAGGCAAGCATATCCGAATGGCAAGGGGGAAGCACATTACGGGCTGCCCTTATGGTTATAAAAAGAAGCCCGGCGTAAAAGACCAGATGATCATAGATCCTGAAACAGCACCTGTTGTCAAAGAAATCTTCCGGAGTATTATCAATGGAATGAAAACGACAGAGGTTGCGGCGGCACTCAATGAGCGCAGGGTTATAACGCCTGCGGAATATAAAAAAATATCTCGCGACAGATTTACCAGCGAGCCTATGTGGAGCCATCAGGCCATCTTGCGTATCGTCAAAGACTATAAATATACAGGGGCTATGGTGAATTTTAAATGTGAAAGCAGGACAATTCGAGCGAAAACCTCATACCGTAAGCCGCCGGAAGAATGGGTGATAACAGAAAATTGCCACGAACCTATTGTGTCACATGAAGAATATGAACTGGCAAATTCTAAAATCCGGAAGAAATCTCCGTTTGAGCGGAAACATTCGGAAGGAAAAGACTGGGTGTATTATTGTGGCCATTGCGGCCGGAGATTGAGAAAGACACATGGGCTGGACGAATACTATTCCTGCGCGACACAGCTATATCGTAAAGATGCCATATGTACTTCAATCTTCTGGAGCAGAACTGATATCGAACAAGTTGTTCTGTCAGCATATAAGGCACAGTTACAGCTAATGAATGAAAAATATCAGCAGAGGCAAAAAGAAATGCAGGAAGATCCGCTGATGGAATGCAGAAAGAGGCAGGCAGCTATTTCTGCTAAGCTGGCGCAATTCGATAACCAAAACTTTCAGCTTTATGAACAGTACCGTGAAGGTAAATTCGGCAAGGAAGATTTTCTGCAGAAAAAAGGGAAGCTCATTAGCGATAAGAAAGAGTTGGAACAAAAACTGCAGGAAGAACAGCAAAGGGAGGAGGGGGTACTGCAGAAAGAGAAAGAACGACAAGCTCAGGAAATATATCTGGCAGAGTCTGGAGACTTGTTGCAGGCTACGGATGAGGAACTGCGGGAGCGCATGTATGACGATATTGAAAGAGTCACAGTATATAGTTCCGAGGAAATTGAAATTACATGGAAATGGGGGGATATTTTTACCGGTTTTCATTGAAGCAAAATGATCAAAAAAATGCCCGCGACACTTTCGACCCCATGTGATATAATAGGACAAAAAGCGGCATTTTTTGAGTTTTTTCGTTTGGCCTCCGAATTGGCCATGTCCAAAAAATCCAGTAAAATCAAGGGTTTCCGGGATCGGAAAAAATATTTTTGTGAATACTTGACACACTCAGATGATCTGGGGAGGGTGGTTGTCCCCAAGGAGATCAGAAGAACCATGAGGATCCGCGAGGGGGAGCCCATGGAGATTTTTACCGGGCGCGAGGGGGAGATTGTGCTGAAAAAGTACTCTCCCATCGGGGAGATGAGTGAATTTGCCAGAACCTTTGCGGAGCTTTTGGCCCAGAATCTGGGGGCCCTGGTGTGTATCTCCGACCACGATCAGATCATTGCGGCCAGCGGCCCGGAGCAGAGAGAGTATCTGGGCAGATCCATCAGCCGGGAGATGGAGGAGCTCATCCAGGAGCGGGCCCAGAAGTGTACCGGCAAGGATGGGGAAAGCTTTAAGATTGTGGATGGCAATGACCGGAGGTTTCGGGCGACAGTGATTCAGCCTATCATTAGCGCCGGGGATGCCATCGGGGCGGTGATGATTCTGGACAGCCGGGAACAGGCAGTGGCCGGGGAAGCCCAGCAGAAGCTGGCGGCCGTCACCGCCAGCTTCCTGGGGAGGCAGATGGAATCCTAATCAAGAGCTATGGATGGGAGGAGCCGCCCCAGGAAGGTTTCCTGCAGTGTATGGGAATGTAAGCAGTTTGAGGGAGGGCCGCCCCAGCAAGATTTCCCGCAGTATATGCATTTGTATTCAGCCTGCGCTCACCTGGAGCCTAGGGTCTCCAGGATGTGCTCGGCAAATTCATACAAATCGCATATTACTGCGGGATTTTTGCTAGGGGCGGCTTCTAACCCGGAAGTGCGTACAAGCCCATAGACTGAGGAAGAGCAGCTAGGGGCGGCTTCTAACCCGGAAGTGCGTACAAGCCCATAGCCTGAGGAAGAGCAGCTAGGGGCGGCCTCCATGCCTGGAAACACGTACAAGCCCATAGCCTGAGGAAGAGCAGCTAGGGGCGGCCTCCATGCCTGGAAGTGCGTACAAGCCCATAGGCCGAGGAAGAGCAGCTAGGGGCAGCTTCCATGCCTGGAAGTGCGTACAAGCCCATAGGCCAAGGAAGAGCAACTGCGGGTAGGGAATACCTATCGAAAGGGCATATCCGGTGGGAGGGCGCAGCGGCATCAGTGAACATCCCCTAGCAGCGGGCGAACTGTACGAATTTGCCGAGCACAGCTTCGAGACCTAGGCTCGAAGTGAGCGCAGGCTGAGTACAGGCCGCCCGCCGCCAGGGGATGCTGCTTTTCTCTCCAGCGCTTACAGAGCCAAATACTCCTCCAGGGTCAGCCCGGTGAAGGACAGGTAGAGGGCCAGGGGCCGCCCTACATAGCGGATATGCCAGGGCTCCCAGGCGTAGCCGGTGATCGCCTCCTTGCCCTTGGGGTACCGAAGAATAAAGCCGTAGAAGGCCGCGTGCTTGGTGAGAAAACGTCCCTCGGAAGTCTGGGCAAAGGTCTCCTCCAGTTCATAGGAAATCTCCGGGCTGGACACGTCCAGGGCCAGGCCTGTCTGGTGCTCACTGCAGCCCGGGGGAGCCAGGTAAGCCTGGGCGTGGGCTGCGCCGGCCTGGGAGAGTCTCCGGCGGAAAATCTCTTCCTGACGCGCATAGGAGCGGTAGCCGGAGATGCCCCAGAGGCAAAGCCCCTGGCCCCGGGCCCGGGTAAAGAGTTTCTGGGCCGCCTGACAGGCTGTCTGGCGCAGAAGCCGCTTGGGATCCCCAGGCTCCGCCAGGAAAGGAAAACAGGCCTCCTTCAGATCTCCGGGGACGTAATCCTTGGAGAGCGGGTGTTCCCGGTTCACCAGAATATGGTATTCAGACATAAAAAACCTCCTTCCGTTCAGTCTATGAGGAAGGAGGTTTTTTAGAATACTATATTTTACAGAGCCTGCAGGCTCATCTCTTCCAGCAGCTCTGCCTTCATCTTGTACAGCTTATCGGAGAGATCCACATAAACCTCGTGGGGATTTACCAGACGCTTGGTCTCGTCCCAGAGGGTTTCCTTTTCCTGACGGCAAATCTCCTGCAGCTCCATGACGGAGGGGGAAGTGTACACGCACTGGCCCTTCTGGAAAATGGGCACCAGCAGCTGGCGCAGGGTGTAGGTACCCCCGTGAATCTTGGTCTTTTTCCAGGTTTCCAGGGGATCGAAGATGATCATATCCTGGCTCTCGTCGAAGGTCTCTCCGTCCAGGCAGATGAGATCCGCGCGGATTTTTCCGGAAGCCTTGTCGTAGATCCGGTAAATCTGCTTATTTCCGGGGTTAGTCACC
This sequence comes from Candidatus Egerieimonas intestinavium, assembly GCA_018711815.1. Lineage (GTDB taxonomy): Bacteria > Bacillota > Clostridia > Lachnospirales > Lachnospiraceae > Egerieimonas > Egerieimonas intestinavium. The sequence goes on along the minus strand of DVHU01000089.1, from coordinate 28,828 downwards.
TTTTCGGAATTCTCGGACAGCTTGATCTTGGGGATGAAGTCCCCGTCGGCGCTGTTTTTCACTGCGGCCAGCTTATAGACGCCGCCGAAGGCGGGACAGTCCTTGGAGGTGATCAGGTTCGTGCCCACGCCCCAGGAGTTGATCTTGGCTCCCTGGGCCTTCAGGCTGTCGATCAGGTACTCGTCCAGGTCGCTGGAGGCGGAAATCACAGCGTCTCCAAAACCGGCCTCAGCCAGCATCTTGTAGGCCTCCTTGGACAGGTAAGCCAGGTCACCGGAGTCAATGCGGATGCCGTAGCCCTTCATCTCGGCTCCGGATTCCCGCATTTCCCGGAATACCCGGATGGCGTTGGGAACGCCGGACTTTAAGACGTCGTAGGTGTCCACCAGAAGGATACAGGCCTTGGGGTAGAGCTGGGCGTAGGTTTTAAAGGCGGTGTACTCGTCCGGGAAGCTCATGATCCAGCTGTGGGCGTGAGTTCCCTTCACGGGCACGTGGAACATCTGGCCGGTGAGCACGTTGGAGGTGCCCACGCACCCGGCGATGACGGCGGCCCGGGCTCCGTAAAGCCCCGCGTCCGGCCCCTGGGCCCGGCGAAGGCCAAATTCCATGATCCCGTCTCCCTTGGCGGCGTAGACCACCCGGGAGGCCTTGGTGGCGATCAGGCTCTGATGATTGATAATATTTAAGATAGCTGTCTCCACCAGCTGGGCCTCCATCATGGGGGCGATAACCTTCAGCAGAGGCTCCCGGGGAAATACCACCGTTCCCTCTGGGATGGCGTAAATGTCCCCGGAGAAATGGAAGCCTCTCAGGTAATCCAGGAAATCTTCCTCGAAGATTCCCAGATCCCGGAGATAGTCGATGTCATCGGAGGTAAAATGAAGGTTGCGGATATATTCAATTACCTGTTCCAAGCCCGCGGCGATGGCGTAGCCGCCGTCGCAGGGGTTTTTCCGGTAAAAAGCGTCGAATACCACAATCTGGTCAGTGGGGTTCTTAAAATATCCCTGCATCATAGTCAACTCGTAAAGATCAGTCAACAGTGTCAGGTTCATCGCTCTCATGGTTTTTCTCCTTTCCCTTTCCGGGAGATGTATTTGTACACGGGTATAATAGCCGCTTTTCGGCTATTATCTCATATCCGCTGCGCGGATACGGGCCTTGGGCGGATAATAGCGCCCGGATTTCTGCGGCCAGCGCAGAAACCGGTATGCGCAGGTATAATAGCCGCTTTTCGGCTATTATACCACAAAAACCCGCATTGTAAAACGTTTTGTGGGGATAAGATGGGGCGGATGGAGGAGAAAAAATCCGGGGAAAAATTCGGGGCTGGGGCGGGGATACACCGGCGCTACTGCCTCTTGAGAAAAAATATTAGAAAATATAAAAAAAGTACTTGCATTTTTTCCCTATATCCCGTATAATACATTTTGTCGCGAAACGATGGGCTATCGCCAAACGGTAAGGCAACGGACTCTGACTCCGTCATGTGAAGGTTCGAATCCTTCTAGCCCAGCTGCTAAGAGTCTCAGGTGATTACCTGAGACTCTTTTGTGATATAGGAAAGTTCCCACTTTCCTATATCACAAAAAGCGCTTCGCGCGGCGATGCGCACTCGCGTGAAAGGCAGATGTCAGCTAAAGCTGACCACGCTCGGCGCGGCAAAAGTGTGCTTCTTGAAAGAAAATGGAATCGCGAGGGTGTGCGAAGCACACTTTTGTTCTAATTACGAAGAGATTTCCGGAGGTGTACGATGATTTATGAATTTCAAAGCCGGGTGCGGTACAGTGAGATCGGGGAGGACAGGCGCCTGACCCTGGATAGCATCCTGAATTATTTTCAGGACTGCACCACTTTCCACTCGGAGGTTGTGGGCCTGGGAATGGAGCGCCTGGAGGAGAAGCGCCGCATATGGATGCTCTCCAGCTGGCAGATTTGTGTGGGAAGATACCCCGAGATGGGCGAGGAGCTTCGGATTCAGACCTGGCCCTATGAGTTCAAAGGATTTTACGGCTCGCGAAATTTTGCCCTGCTAAGCAGCGAGGGGGAGAAACTGGCCTGGGCCAACTCCCTGTGGGTCTACGCGGATCGGGACACCGGAAAGCCGGTGCGGGTAGACCAAGAGGAGGCCGCCGCCTACGTGTTAGAGCCCAAGATGGACATGGACTACGCTCCCCGGAAGATCGCGGTTCCGGCGGAGGGCAGGAGCATGGAGAGCTTTGAGGTGAAAAAGCATCACTTGGATACCAATCACCATGTAAACAACGGGCAGTACATCCGCATGGCCGGAGAATATCTGCCGGAAAACTTCTATATTAAGCAGATGCGGGCGGAGTACAAGAGCCAGGCCCGGCTGGGGGACGTGATCTGCCCGGCGGTCTATGAGCAGGAGGGGAGATGGGTGATCACCCTCTCAGATCAGGAAGGAAAGCCCTACTGCATCGCGGAGTTCAGCTGACGCAAGGAGAGAAAAATGGAGTTAGGAAAGAGACAGACCTTAGTGATTGTAAAGGAAGTAGAGTTCGGCGTTTACCTGGGCCAGTCCCCGGAGGCCGAAAAGGAGGAGCAGGTGCTGCTGCCTGCCAGGCAGGTGCCTGCGGGAGCGAAACAGGGGGACGTCCTGGAGGTATTCCTCTACCGGGATTCCCAGGACAGGCTGATCGCCACCACAGCGTCTCCGGCCCTGCAGGTGGGACAGGTGGCCCTGCTGAAGGTGAAGGAAGTGGGCCGCATCGGGGCGTTTCTGGATTGGGGCCTGGAGAAGGACCTGCTGCTGCCCTTCCGGGAGCAGACCAAAAAGCTGCACCCCGGCGAGGAAATTTTGGCGGCTCTGTACGTGGATAAGAGCGGCCGCCTCTGCGCCACCATGAAGCTGTACCACTACCTGAAAACTCAGTCTCCCTACCGGCCGGGGGACACGGTGGAGGGAAGAATTTACGAGATCAGCGACCGCTTCGGAGTGTTCGTGGCGGTGGACGATCAGTATTCCGGTCTCATTCCCCGGAAGGAGGCCCAGGGAGAGTATCATGTGGGAGCCCGCCTGACTCTGCGGGTCACCGGGGTGAAGGAGGACGGAAAGCTGGATCTGGCCGCCCGAAAGAAGGCCTATCTGCAGATGGACGAAGACGCCCAGCTGGTGCTTAAAGTTATTGATGAATTTGCCGGGGTTCTGCCCTTTGACGACCGGGTGTCCCCGGAGGTGATTCAGCGGGAATTTGGCCTGTCCAAGGCCGCCTTCAAGCGGGCGGTGGGGCGCCTGATGAAGGAGGGCCAGGTGGAAATCCGGGACCGGAGAATATTTAAAAAATAATCATACACAAATGAGGGAAGGTATGATATAATAATCCATGCCAGAATCACAAATTTTCGTGGTTCTGGCATGGATTAATTAAATTAAGGAGGAGAATCTGGTTTTGGATTCCATAGACTATTATAACCGATATGCGGTTCCCTACTACGAGAGCACTATTGATTTGGATATGAGTGAGATCATGCAGCCTTTTTTGGAGGAGCTGCCGGAGAACGCTGAGGTCCTGGACCTGGGCTGCGGTTCCGGCCGGGATTCTCTGACGCTGGAGGAGCAGGGCTGCCTGGTGACGGCTCTGGATGGTTCTGAGGAAATGTGCAAGCTGGCGGAGATTTATATAGACAAGCCGGTGCTGTGCATGACTTATGATGAGATGGATTTCGACCAGGTTTTTGACGGGATATGGGCCTGCGCGTCGCTGGTACACCTGACGCCCCAGGAGATGAAGGGGACGCTGGTGAAACTCCGGCAGGCGCTGAAAGACGACGGTGTCCTTTATTTCTCTGTACACCAGGGGGATCGTCGGGGAACATACAACGGCAGATATTTCTGTGATTATACCAGACAGGAGCTGAGGGAGCTGCTGGATGAGGTGGGCGGATACAAGGTTATTGATATCTGGAGAACCTCCGACGTGCGCAGCGGACGGGATGACAGGATCTGGCTCAATGTGCTGGTGAGAAAGCTACCTGAGGAGTGACAGAGGGTGAATTTTGCGCATTTACATGTACACACGGAGTACAGCTTGTTGGACGGATCCAACAAGATAAAAGAATATGTTGCCCGGGTCAAGGACCTGGGCATGAACAGTGCAGCCATCACTGACCACGGGGTCATGTTTGGTTGCATTGATTTTTATAAGGCGGCAAAGGCGGCGGGAATCAATCCCATCATGGGCTGCGAGGTCTATGTGGCGCCGGGCTCCCGCTTTGACAAAGAGCCGGGACACAGCGACGACCGGTACTACCACCTGGTGCTGCTGGCGGAGAATAATCAGGGCTACGGAAACCTGATGAAAATCGTGTCCAAGGGCTTCGTGGAGGGCTTCTACTACAAGCCACGGGTGGACCTGGAGATTTTAGAACAGTATCATGAAGGAATTATTGCATTAAGCGCCTGCCTGGCGGGAGAAGTTGCAAGAAATCTTGCGCGAAATCTCTACGAGGAAGGGAAGAAGGCGGCTCTGCGCTATCAGGAAATATTCGGAGAGGGAAATTTCTTCCTGGAGCTGCAGGATCACGGAATTCCAGAGCAGCAGCTGGTGAATCAGCAGCTGGTGCGCATGAGCCGGGAGACCGGCATTCAGCTGGTCTGCACCAACGATATTCACTACACCATGGCGGAGGACGCGGAGTCCCATGATATTTTGTTGTGTATCCAGACCGGCAAGAAGATCACGGACCAGGATCGGATGCGCTACGAGGGCGGCCAATACTATGTGAAATCTCCCCAGGAGATGGCGGCCCTCTTTCCCTATGCCCCGGAGGCGCTGGAAAATACCCAGAAGATCGCCGACAGGTGCCATGTGGAGATAGAGTTTGGCGTCACCAAGCTGCCCCGGTACGACGTACCCCAGGGCTACACCTCCTGGGAATACCTGCAGAAGCTGTGCTGGGAGGGACTTGAGGAGAGGTATAGCCCGGTGACCGATGAACTGCGCGACCGGCTCGCTTACGAGCTGAATACCATAAAAACCATGGGCTACGTGGATTATTTCCTGATTGTCTGGGATTTTATCAAGTACGCCAGGGATCACGGGATCATGGTGGGGCCCGGAAGAGGCTCTGCTGCCGGCAGCCTGGTATCCTACACCCTGGGCATCACTCAGCTGGATCCCATGCGCTACAATCTGCTGTTTGAGCGGTTCTTAAATCCTGAGCGTGTGACCATGCCCGATATTGACATCGACTTCTGCTTCGAGCGGCGGCAGGAGGTCATTGATTACGTTTCCAGAAAGTACGGCAAGGATCGGGTGGTGCAGATCGTCACCTTCGGTACCCTGGCGGCCCGGGGTGTTATCCGGGACGTGGGCCGGGTGCTGGACATGCCCTACGCTGTGGTAGATACGGTGGCCAAGATGATTCCCAACGAGCTGAACATCACCATCGACAAGGCCCTGACCATGAACCAGGAGCTGAAGAAGCTCTACCAGGAGGATGAGCAGATGCGCTACCTCATCGACATGGGCAAGCGTCTGGAGGGACTTCCCCGGCACACCTCCATGCACGCCGCCGGCGTGGTTATCAGCCAAAAGGCGGTGGACGAGTATGTGCCCCTGTCCCGGGCCTCCGACGGTTCCATCACCACCCAGTTTACCATGACCACCCTGGAGGAGCTGGGCCTGTTGAAGATGGATTTCCTGGGGCTCCGCACCCTGACGGTGATCCAGAACGCCGTGTCCCTGGCCCAGAAGAGCAGCGGTAAAAAGCTGGACATGGAGAAGATCGATTACAACGATCCCAAGGTGCTGGCTATGATCGGCAGCGGCAAGTGCGAGGGCGTCTTCCAGCTGGAGAGCGAGGGCATGAAGAATTTCATGAAGGAGCTGAAACCTCAGAGCCTGGAGGACATTATCGCAGGTATCTCTCTGTACCGGCCGGGTCCCATGGATTTCATCCCCAAGTATATTAAGGGAAAGAATCATCCGGAGACCATTTCCTACGACTGTCCGCAGTTGGAGGAGATTCTGGAGCCCACCTACGGCTGCATCGTCTACCAGGAGCAGGTGATGCAGATCGTGCGCTCCCTGGGGGGATACACCCTGGGCCGAAGCGACCTGGTGCGACGGGCCATGAGCAAGAAGAAGGCTTCCGTCATGGAGCAGGAGCGGAAAAATTTCGTCTACGGCAACCAGGAGGAGGGGGTTCCCGGCTGTATCGCCCGGGGAATCGACGAGAAGACGGCTAACAAGATCTATGATGAAATGCTGGATTTTGCCAAGTACGCCTTCAATAAGTCCCACGCCGCGGCCTACGCGGTGGTGTCCTACCAGACGGCATTTCTGAAATACTACTATCCGGTGGAGTTCATGGCGGCCCTGATGACCTCCTGCATAGAGAATCCCAGCAAGGTGGCGGAGTATATCTTAAACTGCCGACAGATGGGAATCGCCCTGCTGGCGCCGGATATTAACCGAAGCGAGGGAAATTTCACTGTGGAGGGCGGCTCCATCCGCTACGGCCTCTCCGCCATCAAGGGAATCGGCAAGCCGGTGATGGAGGCCATTGTACAGGAGCGGGAGAAAAACGGCCCCTTCACTACCCTGAAAAATTTTGTGGAGCGCATGAACGGCAAGGAAATTAACAAGCGAACCATAGAGAATTTCATCAAATCCGGAGCCTTCGACTGTTTGGACGGTACCCGCAAGCAGATGATGATGATCTATATCCAGGTGATGGATACGGTTAACCGGGAGAAGAAGGAGTCCATGACCGGTCAGATGAGTCTCTTTGACTTCATGGGCGAGGAGGAAAAGCGGGAGTACGACATCAAGATGCCTCCGGTGGGCGAGTACAGCAAGGAGAACCGTCTGGCCTTCGAGAAAGAGGTGCTGGGCGTGTATATCAGCGGCCATCCTCTGGAAGAATATGAAGAGCAGTGGAGAAGGAAGATCAGCGCCGTGACGGCGGATTTCCTGCCGGATGAGGACACCGGGCAGCCCCGGGTAGTGGACGGATCCAAGGTTACTGTGGGCGGTATGATCACCGATAAGCATATAAAATATACGAAGAACAACAAGACTATGGCCTTCCTGACCCTGGAGGATCTGGTGGGAACCATGGAAATCATCGTATTTCCCCGGGACTACGAGCGCAACGCTTCCCGGATGGAGGTGGACTCCCGGGTCTACATCCAGGGGCGGGTATCCGCCGAGGACGACAAACCCAGCAAACTCATCTGTGAGAAGATCCTGCCCTTTGACAGGGAGCAGGTGGAGATGGTGCAGGTGAAGCAGCTGTGGATCCAGTTTCCGGACAGGAAGGTTTACGAGAGGCAGGTGCCCAGGCTCTATGAGCTCTTAAAGGAATCCGACGGGAAGGAGACGGTGGTTCTTTACCTGCGGGCGGAGCGGGCCAAGAAGGAGCTGCCTCCCAGCAGGAGCGTGGAAATCAGCCCGCAGCTGGTGGAAATTCTGGAGAGGGAGTTTGGAGCCGGCAATGTTAAAGTTGTGGAAAAGAGTATTGAAAAAAGGCTGTAAATGCTATAAAATGGACGCAGAGCTCCAAGAAACAGGCTGAAATATGGAGGAAAGCATATGGCTGCAGAGAAAAAGATACAGACAATCGGTGTGTTGACCAGCGGCGGGGATTCGCCGGGAATGAACGCGGCAATCCGGGCTGTGGTGCGCCGGGGGCTGGCTCTGGGGATGAAGGTGAAAGGAATCCGCAAGGGCTATGACGGATTGATGAACGAAGAGATTATCGATATGACGGCGCGGGATGTGTCGGATACCATTGCCAGGGGCGGTACGATTCTGTATACGGCCAGATGCGCGGAGATGAGAACCCCCGAGGGCCAGGAGAGGGCCGCGGAGGTCTGCCGGAAGCACGGCATTGACGGTCTGGTGGTCATCGGCGGAGACGGTTCCTTTGCGGGAGCCCAGAAGCTGGCGAACCTGGGGATCAATACGGTGGGCGTTCCGGGAACCATTGACCTGGATATTGCCTGCACGGAGTATACCATCGGTTTTGACACGGCTGTAAATACGGCCATGGAGGCCATCGACAAGGTGCGGGACACCTCCACCTCCCATGAGCGCTGCAGTATTATCGAGGTAATGGGAAGAAATGCCGGTTATATCGCCCTCTGGTGCGGAATCGCCAACGGGGCGGAGGATATCCTGCTTCCGGAGAAATATGATTACGATGAGCAGAAGATCATCAACAATATTATCCAGAACAGGAAGCGAGGCAAGAAGCATCACATTATTATTAACGCCGAGGGCATCGGCCATTCCACCAGCATGGCCAAGCGAATTGAGGCAGCCACGGGCATTGAGACCAGGGCCACCATCCTGGGCCACATGCAGCGGGGCGGAAGTCCCACCTGTAAGGACAGGGTATACGCTTCCATCATGGGCGCCTACGCCGTAGATCTTCTGGCCGCAGGCAAGACCAAGAGAGTGGTGGGCTATAAGAACGGCGAATATATTGATTTTGACATTAACGAGGCGCTGGCCATGAACAAGGATTTGCCCCCGTATCAGTACGAGGTGGCCAGATCTCTGTCAGCCAACTACGACCGTTAAGAAACAGGGGGCTGCTGCAATTAACGAATATCTCGCATATTGCAGCAGCTCCTTTTTGCTGGGAGGAAATTTTCATGATAACAAGTATAGCGAATCCCCAGGTGAAGCGGGTGGTGCAGCTGCAGAAGAAGGCCAGGCTGCGCCGGGAGGAGGGCCTCTTTGTGGTGGAAGGCCCCAGGATGTTTCGGGAGGTGCCTCGGGAGCGGCTGGAGAAAGTATACGTCTCCTCAGGGTATCTGACGCTTCCGGAGCACCGGGAGCAACTGGCGGGGATGGACTGGGAAGAGGTGGAGGATAAGGTTTTTGCCCGGATGAGCGACACGCAGAGCCCCCAGGGAGTGCTCTGCCTGGTGCGCCAGAGGGAAGACTCCCTGGATAGCCTGCTGGAGCGGGAAGCGCCGCTTCTGCTGGTACTGGAGGATATTCAGGATCCGGGGAACCTGGGGACGATTTTTCGGACGGCGGAGGGGGCCGGGGTTCACGGAATCATCATGAGCCGGGGCTGTGCGGACATCTATAATCCTAAGACTATTCGCTCCACCATGGGATCTATTTACCGGGTGCCCTTCTGCGTCTGCCAGGAGCTGTCCCCGGCGCTGGATCGCTTGGAGCAGGCCGGAGTGCGCACCTATGCGGCCCACCTGCAGGGAAAGAACACTTACGATCAAGAGTCCTACCTGGGGGGCACCGCCTTTCTCATCGGCAATGAGGGGAACGGCCTCTCCCCGGAGGTCAGCGCCAGGGCAGCCTGCAGGATACGGATCCCCATGGAGGGACAGCTGGAATCCCTGAACGCCGGGGTGGCGGCGGCGATCCTCATGTACGAGGCGGGCCGCCAGCGCCGCAATGTCAGTACCAGTTCAGTCTGCCACTGTCCCGCGAGGTGACCCGCTGCATTTGCAGCGGGATCCTGAGGGCTGCAGGCGCCAGACTGCGAGAATCGCAGTCTGTGTGCATACATTTGTGACAGTGAGGCCGAAAGGCTGAACTGACACCAATGTCAGGTTTTTGTAAGACAATTTCTCTCGACTTTCCTGGCAATATCAGGTATAATGAGAAAATGGTATACCCATAAGAGTTTATGACTTAAGAAAAAGGGGAAATATGATACCAGAGGGCAGCCCGAAAAAGGCGGCCCGCCAGGAAAGGAAGAGGTGATACGTGTGAAAAACGAGAAGCTGAGTTCCAAGGAAAGACGGCGGAAGAAAAAGAAAAAAAGGATTATTATAAAGACAGTCATTTTGCTGGTGCTGCTGGTGATTCTGGGTGTTGGACTGTGGTTGGTTTACAATAATATGAACAGCACCGAGGACAAGGGGATTCCCGAGCAGACTACCGGAGGGGACGAGATTGAGCCCAGCGCCACCCCCACGCCCACCAAGGAGGCCCAGGAGAAGCCGGTGAGCAGCGATGCCGCGGCTATCATGGAGGAAGCAGAGCTGCTGGCCATGCAGTACGACTATGACGGGGCCATGCAGAAGCTCATGGAAGTGCCCGATTATCAGGAGAATTCCCAGGTGGTGGCTAAGATTGCCGAGTACCAGAGCACCAAGGACAGCTGTGTGGCGGTGAAGCCTGAAAATGTCACCCACATCTTCTACCACTCTCTGGTGGTGGAGCCGGAGAAGGCCTTTGACCAGTCTGTGCCGGGCTGGGAGGGCTTCTGCCAGTGGATGACCACGGTGGATGAGTTTAACGCCATTACCCAGCAGATGTATGACAACGGTTATGTGCTGATCAACCTGAAGGATCTGGCTAACTATACCACTGATGCGGATGGAACCATTCATTTTGAGAACAGCAGCCCGGTGATGCTTCCCCCGGGGAAGAAGGCCTTCGTTATGTCTCTGGACGATACCTGCTACTATCACACCTACGACGGCCACGGAATCGCCAGCCGGGTAGTGATCGGTGAGGACGGAAAACCCACCTGCGAGTACATCCAGGACGACGGCTCAGTGGTCACCGGAGATTATGACTGCATTCCTCTGGTGGATAAGTTTATTGAGGAGCACCCAGACGCCGCCTACAAGGGGGCAAGACCGACCATCGCCCTGACCGGCTACAATGGAATTTTGGGATACCGGACTGACGGAACCTACGGGGATCCCAACGACGATGGAGAACCTCTGGGCTATGTGAGAGACAGCCAGCAGCAGGATTGGCTGGACGAGCACCCGAACTTCAACTGGGAGAAGGAGTGCCAGGATGCCAAGGCTGTGGTAGATGTCCTGAAGGCTGAGGGCTGGAGCTTTGCCAGCCACACCTGGGGGCACCACAAGGTGGCTGATCTGAGCTACGAGGGACTGGTGAAGGATACGGAGCGATTCCAGAAGTATGTGGATCCTCTGATTGGAGGCACGGACATTATCATCTTCGCCCACGGCCAGGATCTGACCAGCGGGGGCGATTACACGGCGGACAACCAGAAGTTCACGTACCTGAAGAGCAAGGGCTACAATTACTTCTGCAACGTAGATTCCGCCCAGTACTTCGTGCAGGTTCGGGACAATTATGTCCGCCAGGGCCGCCGGAATTTGGACGGTTACCGCCTGTGGAACGACGTCCACGGAACCACCAATAAGACCTCGGATCTTTTCGACGCCAACAGCGTGCTGGATTCCAAGAGAACCACGGTTCCGGATCTCTAAAGAGATGAAAAATCAAGCGCCAGAGTAGGCGCAACTATACCATACAGACAAGATTACCCGGGAGAGCGTGCAGTTCGCTCACCCGGGTTTTATTTGTTCTCCAGGTAGGAGCGCACTGCGGCGGAGAAGAAAATGTTACTTACGCGACCCGCCGCAGGCGGCGAATCCTGCTTTGCAGGATTCTTATTTACCTAGAAAGCTGACGCATTAGGGAATGGAAGTGTGGTTATTAGCGAATATTTCTATATATTTATGCGGTTTGTGCGAATTCGCCGAGCACGCCTGGAGACTATAGGCTTCAGGTGAGCGCAGGCTGAGCACAAACCGCATAAATATATGAGAATATCGAAAACAGCAGCACGCCATCCAATAATGTCTCAGCTTTTTACATTTCTTAACCCGGTTTTAACAGAGCCGGGATTTTTCTTTTTACATTCGTGCGATACACTGAGTGCGTACCCGATGAAAGGAGAAAAAGGAAAATGAAAATGAAAAAGTTAATGGCAGTGATTTTAGCAGGCGCAATGGTAATGGGAATGGCAGCCTGCGGAAGCAGTGATGATAAGAACAGCGACAGCGGCAAGGCCCAGGGCGCAGAGGATACCGACGCCGCCGGCAGCGACACCGCAGCTATGGAGGGCGAGATCGCCGTGGTAACCCGGGAGGACGGTTCCGGAACCAGAGGCGCTTTTATTGAGCTTTTTGGAATAGAGGAGAAGAACGCAGACGGTGAGAAAGAGGATATGACCACCCAGACCGCATCTGTGACCAATAACACTTCCGTTATGATGACGACTGTGGCAGGCGACAGCCAGGCCATCGGCTATATTTCTCTGGGATCTCTGGATGAGTCTCAGGTGAAGGCCCTGAAGATCGACGGAGCAGAGGCCACCGCGGAGAATGTTTCCAGCGGTACATACAAGGTGGCAAGACCCTTCAACATCGTCACCACCGGAGCAGTGAGCGAGCTGGCTCAGGACTTCATCAACTTCATCATGAGCGCTGACGGACAGCAGGTGATCGAGGATGAGGGATACATCAAGGTATCTGACGCGGCTGCCTACACCGGCGGCGGAAAAGAGGGCAAGATCGTAGTGGCTGGTTCCTCCTCCGTTACCCCGGTTATGGAGAAGCTGAAGGAGGCTTATGTGGCTAAAAACAGCGGCGTGGAGATCGAGGTTCAGCAGAGCGATTCCACCACAGGCGTGACCTCTGCTCTGGATGGCATCTGCGACATCGGAATGGCTTCCCGGGAGCTGAAGGACAGCGAGGTTGAGGCTGGCGCCCAGGGAACGGTAATCGCCCAGGACGGTATCGCTGTGATTGTAAACAAAGAGAACCCCATCAGTGAGATGACCTCCGATCAGGTAAAGAGCATCTACAAGGGTGAGACCACTGACTGGAGCGAGATCCAGTAAGGGGCTTTGCGAAGGAGCGTTAAGTAAAATGAAAACAAGAGAGCGGATAATGAAGGTGGTGTTCCTTCTGGCGGCCTGTACCTCGGTGCTGGCAGTGGCGTTAATCTGCATCTTCCTTTTCGCCAATGGTATTCCTGCCATTGGCGAAATTGGAGTGCTGGATTTCCTGACAGGAACCAAGTGGAAACCGGGAAATGATATTTACGGAATTCTTCCCTTTATCATGGGAAGTATTTACGTGACGGCGGGGGCTATCGTCATCGGAGTTCCCATCGCGATTTTGACCTCGATCTTTCTGGCCAGATACTGCCCCAAGAGGCTGTATCCTCTGCTGAAAAAGGCCACGGAGCTGATGGCGGGAGTGCCCTCCGTAGTATACGGCTTCTTCGGTCTGGTGGTGCTGGTTCCGGTGATCCGCCAGGTGTTTGACTGCCGGGGCAATGTCATGCTGACGGCCTGTATCCTGCTGGGCATCATGATTCTTCCCACGGTCATCGGGGTGACGGAGTCAGCCATCCGCAGCGTGCCGGAGAGCTACTATGAGGGATCTCTGGCTCTGGGAGCCACCAAGGAGAGAACCATCTTCCGCATTATACTGCCGGCGGCCAAGTCTGGCGTTCTGGCGGCGGTGGTGCTGGGGATCGGAAGGGCCATCGGCGAGACCATGGCGGTGATCATGATCGCGGGAAATCAGCCGGTGATGCCCGAGAGTCTCTTAAAGGGCGTCCGCACCCTGACCTCCAACATTGTCATGGAGATGGGCTACGCGGCGGATCTGCACCGGGAGGCGCTGATCGCCACGGCGGTGGTGCTCTTTGTGTTCATTTTAATCATCAATCTCTGCGTTTCTGCGCTGAACAGGAGGTCTGAGCATGGCGGAAATTAATACGGCGGTTGCCGGGGAAAAGGCGCCGGCAGTGAGCGGTGTCCGCAGAAAAAGAAGTAACCTTTTAGCCCATCCGGGTTCCGCGGTGTTAAAGGGACTGGTCTGGGGAGCGGCGGGGATTACCTTCCTGGTGCTTCTGTTTCTCATCGGCTATATTCTGGTGATGGGTATTCCTAATTTAAGCCCCAAGCTTTTCGCCTGGGAGTACACCACGGAGAACGTGTCCATGCTGCCGGCCATCGTCACCACGGTGATGCTGACGGGGCTCTCCCTGCTGATCGCTGTGCCGGTGGGAGTATTTGCAGCCATTTTCCTGGTGGAGTACGCAGGTAGGCAGAAGAAGTTAGTGGGAATCATCCGTCTGACCGCGGAGACCCTGTCGGGTATTCCCTCTATTGTGTACGGCCTCTTCGGCATGCTGTTTTTTGTCACGGCCCTGCACTGGGGACTCTCCGTCTTATCGGGCTCCCTGACTATGGCAATTATGATTCTGCCGCTGATCATGCGGACCACGGAGGAGGCGTTAAAATCTGTGCCGGATTCTTACCGGGAGGCCAGCTTCGGTGTGGGAGCGGGCAAGCTGCGGACGATCTTTTGCATTGTGCTGCCGGCGGCAGTTCCCGGCATCCTGGCGGGCGTTATCCTGGGAATCGGAAGAATCGTGGGCGAGACCGCGGCCCTTCTGTACACCCTGGGCTCTGTGGCTAAGGTGCCCGGCAGCCTGATGGATTCCGGACGGACTCTGGCAATACATATGTATTCCCTGTCCTCAGAGGCTCTTTATATGGATCAGTCCTACGCTACGGCGGTGGTGCTGATCGTACTGGTACTGCTGATCAACTGGCTTTCCGCCTGGGTTGCCAAACGGGTGGGGGCGAAAGGATAGAGAGAAATGGAACATACAAAAATCAGTGTAAAAGATTTGAATTTATATTACGGGGATTTCCATGCCCTGAAAAATATCAGCATGGAGCTGCCGGAAAAGAAGATTACTGCCTTCATCGGCCCCAGCGGCTGCGGAAAGTCTACCCTGCTCAAGTCCCTGAACCGGATGAATGACCTGGTGGACGGCTGCCGGATCGTGGGGGAGGTGCTCCTGGACGGGGAGCCCATCTACGACGGCATGGATGTGAACCTGCTGAGAAAACGGGTGGGAATGGTGTTTCAGAAGCCCAATCCTTTCCCCATGAGCATCTACGACAACGTGGCCTACGGCCCCAGAACCCACGGGGTGCGCTCCAAGTCCAAGCTGGACGATATTGTGGAGAAGTCTCTGCGGGATGCGGCCATCTGGGATGAAGTGAAGGACCGCTTGAAAAAGAGCGCCCTGGGTATGTCCGGAGGACAGCAGCAGCGTCTGTGCATCGCCAGAGCTCTGGCAGTGGAGCCGGAGGTGCTGCTGATGGATGAGCCCACCTCGGCTCTGGACCCCATCTCCACCTCCCGTATAGAAGATCTGGCGGTGGAGCTGAAAAAGCAGTACACCATCATCATGGTGACCCACAACATGCAGCAGGCCGCCCGCATTTCCGATAAGACCGCCTTCTTCCTGCTGGGAGAGGTGGTAGAGTTCTCTGAGACGGAGAAGCTGTTCTCCATGCCGGAGGATAAGCGGACCGAAGATTATATCACAGGGAGGTTTGGTTGATGCGCACGACATTTGACGGACAGCTGAAACAGATGCACGATCTGCTGCTGGAAATGGCAGAGCTGTGCAGAGATGCCATTGTGGCCTCGGCAGAGGCCCTGGAGCAGGAGGAAGAGCTAAGACACAGAGATGTGGAGGAGAGGGAACAGAGGATCAACGCCCTGGAGAGGGAGATCGAGGGCCTGGCCATGAGAATCCTGCTGCGCCAGCAGCCGGTGGCCAAGGACCTGCGCAAGGTCTCCGCAGCCCTGAAGATGATCTCTGACCTGGAGCGAATCGGTGACCATGCGGAGGATATCTCGGAGCTTTTGCCCTATATCCGCCAGGGAGTTTCCAACAAGAAACTTCCCATTGAGGAGATGGCCCACGAGGCGGTCTCCATGGTTATCGACAGCATTTGCGCCTTTGTGCAGGAGGATCTGCAGCTGGCCCGGGGAGTGATCCGGTATGACGACAGGGTAGATTCCCTGTTCACGGTCATCAAGGAGGAGCTGATCGGCGCCATCCGGCGAAACGATATTCCGGCGGAGACCGCCCTGGATGTGCTGATGACGGCCAAGTATCTGGAGCGGGTGGCTGACCATGCGGTAAATGTGGCCGAATGGGCAGAGTATTCCATCACCGGCGTTCACAAGAATCACGAGTGAATCGCTTCCGCCATCTTCCCGGCGAAGCGATGACATAAAATTTGACCTGATTTTACGATGGAGGCAGCCATGCTTCGCCCTTAGGGGCGGGCATGGCTGTCTCTGTGGTTTCGGGGGTGCGCTCCAAAAGCTGTAAAAATTTGTCACACGATTTTGGGTTGACAAGAGAGAACTTCCGTGATAACATGCTTTCGTAACAAGTTTTAATAGTTTTGTAACAAATATAAAAAGAATCGTATTTTTCTTGTTACAAAGAGACAGGAGGTTATCATGGAAAGAAGAGAAAAGAAAGCTCTGGGCGTACTGGGGGGAATGGCGGTCTGTATGATGACAATGGCAGTACCGGCATACGCGCAGGAGCAGGAGCCGGTATCTCTTGCGGCAGATGAGAATCCTGCGGATACAGTATTGGCGGATGCCGTCTGGGAGAATAAGGCGGCGGCCAATGTGGAGACGGTTGCGAATATCCGTGCGGAAGCCAGCCAGGAGGCCCAGAAGGTGGGCGTGCTGCCTCGGGGAGCGGCAGTGGACGTGCTGGAGCAGGGGGAGACCTGGACTAAGGTTGGAACCCAGGAATTGACAGGATACATAAGAAACGATCTGCTGGCGTACGGCCAGGAGGCCAAAAGCCTTTACAGCCAGGTGTACGGAATCAGCGGAACGGTGGAGGCACAGGCTCTGAGAGTGAGAAAGGAGCCCTCCCTGGAGAGTGAGCAGCTGGGTTCCAAGCCCCAGGGAACCAAAATCCAGCTGCTGAGCCAGGACGGGGAGTGGTTCCAGGTGCGGGTGGACGGGACAGACGCCTACATGTTTGCCGACTACATTACCGTAGACGAGCCCCAGGAGACCGCCATGACCCAGGCAGCCTACGAGGAGAAGCTGGCCCAGGAGGCGGCGTTGGAGGAGGCCAGACGGGCCCAGGAGACAGCCGGCCAGGGGGCGGCAGATGGCGGATCCTCCGGGGAAAATGCGGGAGAGACTGCTGGGGGCAGTCAGCAGGTGTCCGCCTCCGGCAGCGAGCTGGATCTTCTGGCGGCTATCATCCAGTGTGAGGCCGGCGGGGAGAGCCACACCGGCAAGGTGGCAGTGGGAGCGGTGATTATGAACCGTATCCGGGACAGCAGGTTCCCGGACAGCATATCCGGCGTGGTCTACCAGTCGGGACAGTTTTCCCCGGTGGCCAGCGGAATTCTGGCCCAGGTGCTCTCCCAGGGAGCCCGGGAGGATTGCTACGCGGCGGCCCGGGAGGCCTTAAACGGCTCCAACCCGGTGGGGAACGCGCTGTATTTTAACAGCGGCACCGGCAAGGGCATCCAGATCGGGAATCAGCATTTTTATTAAGCAAAAGAGGAGTATATAAGAGATAAATTAAGAGGGCGTCAAAAAAGCCAGGCTTCCAGGTTATTTTGCAGGAAATAGCGGCGGAGGAATTGCTTTTTGGGCGCCCTCTGTTTTCGTTGTAAATCACCGGGAAATATAGTATGATAGAATATATTTTAGGGAAAGCGCAAATGCTTTCGGATACTGAGGATACGGCCGCTTACAAAGGAGGATTTTTATGGAAGTAATTCTTTGGCTGGTAATCGTAGTTGCGCTTATCGGCATCGAGCTGGCTACCCTGGCGCTGACCACCATCTGGTTTGCGGGAGGCGCGGCAGCGGCAGCCCTGGCGGCGGCCCTGGGAGCCGGCTATCTGTTGCAGCTGCTGGTGTTTCTTCTGGTGTCGGCAGTACTTCTGCTTCTGTTTCGTCCCCTGGCCCGCAAATTTCGGCAGCGGGAGGGCACCAAGACCAACGTGGAGGAAATCCCCGGTCAGACGGCTCTGGTGACGGAGACCGTGGATAACCTGGAGGAATCCGGTGCGGTGAAGCTGAAGGGACTTACCTGGACGGCCAGAACGGAGGAGGGCAGACCGCCGATTCCCGTGGGGACTCCGGTGGTGGTGACCCGGGTGGATGGTGTGAAATTGATTGTGAGAGACAAGGAGGAGAAAGCATGAACCCAGTTATTTCTATTACCATTGTAGTCGTTGTAGTGCTGGTGGCGGTGGCTGTTGCCCTATCCTGCATCAAGATTGTACCTCAGGCCAGCGCGGTGATTCTGGAGCGCCTGGGTGCCTACCAGGCCACCTGGTCCACGGGACTGCACTTTAAGGTGCCCTTTATCGAGCGGGTGGCCAAGAAGGTCAACCTGAAAGAGCAGGTGGTGGATTTTCCGCCTCAGCCGGTGATCACCAAGGATAATGTTACCATGCGCATTGATACGGTGGTATTCTTCCAGATCACGGATCCCAAGCTTTTCGCCTACGGGGTGGAGAGTCCCATTATGGCCATTGAGAACCTGACGGCCACCACCCTGCGAAATATCATCGGAGATATGGAACTGGACGAGACGCTGACCTCCCGGGAGATCATCAACACTAAGATGCGGGCGGCCTTGGATATCGCCACGGATCCCTGGGGCATTAAGGTGAACCGGGTGGAACTCAAAAATATTATGCCCCCGGCGGCCATCCAGGAGGCTATGGAGAAACAGATGAAGGCCGAGCGGGAGCGCCGAGAGTCCATCCTCATCGCTGAGGGCGAGAAGAAGTCCACCATCCTAGTGGCGGAGGGCAAGAAGGAGTCTGCGATCCTGGATGCCGAGGCGGAAAAACAGGCAGCCATCCTGCGGGCAGAGGCCCAGAAGGAAAAAATGATCCGGGAGGCTGAGGGTGAGGCCGAGGCCATCCTGAAGGTACAAAAAGCCAACGCCGACGGTATCCGCTTCCTGAAGGAGGCCGGGGCTGACGAGAGCGTCCTGACCCTCAAGAGCCTGGAGGCCCTGGCGCAGATGGCCGACGGCAAGGCCACCAAGATCGTGGTGCCCTCGGATCTGCAGGGCTTGGCCGGACTGGCTACCTCCCTGAAGGAGATCATAAGTAATTCCCCGGAGAAGTAAGCAGGCAGGCCGATGACGGGATAGAGCTGCCGCGGCCGGAACGGCGCACAGGCCGGAGCCGGAGTCCGCGGCAGCTTCATCTTTTTAAAGGAACCCGCCGCAGGCGGGGAATCCTGCAAAGCAGGATTCTTTTTTCAGGAGGGATGGACTTGGAAGCAAAGATTGATCTTACCAAAGAGTACGGGATTGTTCTGGAGGGGGGCGGAGCCAAGGGAGCCTATCAGATAGGCGCCTGGCAGGCGCTGGCGGAGGCGGGAGTCCGCATACGGGGAATCGCAGGCACCAGCGTGGGGGCCTTAAACGGCGCGCTCATGTGCATGGGAGATCTGCAAAAGGCCCTTCATATCTGGGAAAATATGTCCTACTCCCGGGTGATGAATGTGGACGATGAGAAAATGCACCGCTTCCTCAACGGAAAGCTGAGCTTTCGGGAGTACACCGCCGAGCTTCTGCTAAGATTGGGGGAGGGAGGCATCGACGTGACTCCTCTGCGGCGGCTCATCGAGGAAAATATTTCCGAGGAGGCCATCCGCACCTCGCCGGTGGAGCTTTATACCACCACCTACAGCGTGGATGACCGAAAGGAGCTGGTCATCGACCTGAAGCAGGTGGAGGAGGGGCAGATCATTGACTACCTGCTGGCCAGCGCTTATATTTTTCCCCTCTTCAAGAGCGAGAAGGTTCAGGGAAAGACCTGCATCGACGCCGGGGCCTTCAATAACGTGCCTGTGGACGCCCTGCTGGAGCGGGGATATAAGGATATCATTACCATTCGCATCTTCGGGGTGGGGCGCACCAAGCGGGTGTACCCGGACGAGGACACCAACATTTTCTCCATCGAGCCCCGGGTCAATCTGGGAAATATCATTGATTTTGACTACCGTAAGAGCCGCCGGAATCTGAAAATCGGATATTTCGACGCCAAAAGGTTCCTCTACGGACTGGCGGGGAAAATATATTATATTGAAGAAAAAGAAGAAGAGTGTTATTATTTAAATCAGTTCCTTAAGACGGATCCGGAAAGGACTGCCAGGCTGATGGAGCGGTTTCGGGTGACCCAGAAGGACCAGTGGCTGAGGAGGCTCACGGAGCAGATTCTGCCGGCCATGGCCGTGGAGCTGAAGCTGGACCGGGACTGGACCTACCGGGAGCTGTACCTGGCCATGCTGGAGGCCACAGCCAAGCTGTGCCGGATTCAGAAATACAATATTTACACCCTGGCGGAGCTGCGGCTTCTGACCCAGAAGAAATTAAGCCGGGCGGCAGATCCGGAGCTTCTGCCGGCCTTTGCCTGGTTTATATAGAGAGAAAATCCCATCGCCCGGAAGGGAGAGGAAACAGGAGGAAGAAACATGAGTTTAAAAGGACGCCATTTTTTGACACTGAAGGATTTTACCCCGGAGGAGATCCAGGAATTTCTGGATTTGGCTGCACAGCTGAAGGCCAAGAAGAAGCAGGGAGTTCCTGTGGATACCCTCAGAGGAAAAAATGTAGCCCTGATTTTTGAGAAAACCAGCACCAGAACCCGCTGTTCCTTTGAGGTGGCGGCTCACGACCTGGGGATGGGAACCACCTATCTGGATCCCAAGAGCTCCCAGATCGGGAAGAAGGAGAGCATCGCCGACACTGCCCGGGTGCTGGGAAGCATGTATGAAGGTATTGAGTACCGGGGCTACGGCCAGGAGATTGTGGAGGAGTTGGCCAAGTACGCCGGAGTTCCCGTCTGGAACGGTCTGACCAACGAGTACCATCCCACCCAGATGCTGGCGGATATGCTGACTATCCAGGAGAATTTCGGACGCCTGAAGGGCATCAAGCTGGTGTACATGGGCGATGCCCGCTACAACATGGGAAATTCTTATATGATCGCCTGCGCCAAGATGGGCATGGATTTTGTGGCCTGCGCCCCCAGGAAATATTTCCCGGATCCCCAGCTGGTGGAGGAGTGTCAGGCCTATGCCCGGGAATCTGGAGCCACCATCACCCTGACGGAGAACGTGCAGGAGGGGGTAAAGGGGGCGGATGTGATCTGCACCGACGTGTGGGTTTCCATGGGTGAGCCCGACCAGGTTTGGGAGGAGAGGATCCGCGATCTGACTCCCTACAAGGTGACGAAGCAGGTAATGGAGGCTGCCGGAGAGCAGGCCATCTTCCTGCACTGCCTGCCTTCCTTCCATGATCTGAAGACCACCATCGGCAAGGAGATGGGGGAGCGCTTCGGCCTGACAGACATGGAGGTGACGGACGAGGTATTTGAGTCTCCCCAGTCCAAGGTGTTCCAGGAGGCGGAGAACCGGATGCACACCATCAAGGCTGTGATGGCGGCCACCCTGGGAGCGTAAGATGGAAAAGACCAAGAGCAGGATTTTGAAGGCCCTTCGCCAGCGAGAGGACTACCTCTCCGGCCAGGAGCTCTGCCAGCAGCTGGGAATCTCCCGGACTGCCGTGTGGAAAAATATCAAGGCTCTCCAGGGGGAGGGGTATGAGATCGAGGCGGTGCAGAACCGGGGTTACCGGCTTAAGACAGTGCCGGATGTCATCAGCGCCCCGGAGCTGGAGAGCACGGTGAACTCCCGTTGGGTGGGAAAGAATGTCCGCTTTAAATATGAAACGGACTCCACCAACCTCTGGGCCAAGCAGCTGGCAGAGGAGGGAGCGCCCTCCGGTACCTTGGCTGTGGCAGAGCGCCAGATCAAGGGCCGGGGCCGCCGGGGCAGAGTCTGGGAATCCCCGGAGGGGGAAAATATCTACATGACCCTGCTGCTGCGCCCGGAGATACGTCCCCAGGACGCCCCCATGATAACCCTGATCATGGGACTGTCTGTGGCCCAGGGCGTGGAGAAGGCCGCGGGCCTTCGCCCGGGGATTAAATGGCCCAACGACGTGGTGCTGGACGGCAGAAAGATCTGCGGAATACTCACGGAGATGAGCGTCCAGGCGGAATATATGGACTACGTGGTGGTGGGCACCGGAATCAATGTGAATCAGACAGAGTTCCCCCCGGAGCTTCTGGATAAGGCCACGTCCCTCTGCCAACAGGCGGGACGCCGGTTCCGCCGGGTGGAGGTGGCTGCCGCAGTGCTGGAGGCTTTTGAGCGAAACCTGGAGATATTTCTGAAGACCTGTGATCTGTCAGGGCTGCAGGAGGAATATAACCGGGTGCTCCTGAATCTGGACCAGGAGGTCAGAATTCTGGAAAAAACCGGGGAGCGCACGGGAATCGCCCGGGGCATCAACAGCCAGGGAGAGCTACTGGTGGAATACCCGGGGGGAGAGACGGAGGCGGTTTTTGCCGGCGAGGTCTCCGTCCGGGGACTTTACAGCTACGTATAGAGGAGATTGCCATGTATGCAGATCGCACGGTTTTGTGCGGGGCCAACTCGTACAAACAGAAATATTATTTTAATGAAGACTTTTCCACCCTTCCCCAGCAGGTGAAGGATGAGCTGAAGATCATGTGCGTGCTCTTCACGGAGGATGTGGGAGGGGTGCTGACCCTCTGGTACGATGAGGAGGGCAGCCTGGAGTTCACCGTGGAGGCCCAGGAGGCGGACGGAAGGTTCGATGAGATCGGAAGCGGGCTGAAGATTAAGCAGATCCAGCAGGAGAAGCGGGAGCTTCTGGAGGCGCTGGAGCTGTACTACAAGGTCTTTTTCCTAAATGAGGATGTATAGAAAATGAAACTGAAAATCGGAAACGTGGAGCTGGACAACCCCTTTGTTTTGGCGCCCATGGCAGGTGTGACGGACCTGCCTTTTCGTTTGCTCTGCAAGGAGCAGGGGGCAGGGCTTCTGTGCATGGAGATGGTCAGCGCCAAGGCCATTCATTTTGGAAATAAAAATACCAAGGCTCTTCTGAAGATCCATCCCGGGGAGCGGCCGGTGTCCCTGCAGCTCTTCGGCTCCGATCCGGAGCTGATGGCGGAGATAGCGGCGCAGATTGAGGAGCTGCCCTTTGACATTCTGGACATTAACATGGGCTGCCCTGTGCCCAAGGTGGTCAATAACGGGGAGGGATCGGCCTTGATGAAAAATCCTCAGCTGGTGGGAGAGATCGTCCGCTCTGTCTCCCGGGCCATCAGAAAGCCCCTGACGGTAAAGATCCGCAAAGGATTTAACGACGCTTCGGTCAATGCGGTGGAGATAGCCAAGATTATTGAGGACGCCGGGGCGGCGGCGGTGGCGGTCCACGGCAGAACCCGGGAGCAGTACTACAGCGGGGAGGCGGACTGGGAGATTATCCGCCGGGTCAAGGAGGCGGTGTCCATCCCGGTGATCGGAAACGGGGATGTGGACTCTCCCCAGAGGGCGGAAGCTATGCTCCGTGAGACCGGCTGCGACGGGGTGATGATCGGCCGGGCCTGCCGGGGAAATCCCTGGATATTCAGGCAGCTGACAGACTATTTTGAGAAGGGGCAGATCACGCCCCGACCGCAGCTGCCCCAGGTGAAGGAGATGATTCTCCGCCATGCCCGGCTTCTGCTGGAGGAGAAAGGGCCCTATACCGGCATGCGGGAGATGAGAAAGCACGTGGCCTGGTATACCGCAGGCTATCCCCACTCCGCCCGGCTTCGGCAGGCCATCAACGGCATCGACAGCCTGGAATCCCTGGAAAATCTTCTGGAAGAGTGGAATTGATCTCCGGGGGAAATCATATATCTGTTGAGACAAGCGAAAAACCTTGACAATTAGCGCATTTTCGGCTATAATACGTTGATTGTTATGAGGGGTAGGTTTTAAATTAGAAGGAAAGTAGCAGAAAGGGTGCAGGAATCATGGAAGAAAAGAAAAATATTCTGACTTATGCAGGTCTGAAAAAGCTGGAGGATGAGCTTCATGATCTGAAGGTGGTAAAGAGAAAAGAGGTTGCCGGAAAGATCAAGGAAGCCAGAGAGCAGGGGGATCTGTCTGAGAATGCAGAGTACGATGCAGCCAAGGATGAGCAGAGAGATATCGAGGCCCGCATCGAGGAGATTGAGAAGATCTTAAAGAACGCGGAAGTTGTGGTGGAGGACGAGGTTGACATGGACAAGGTCAGCGTCGGCTGCAAGATTCGCGTGCTGGATATGGAATATAATGAGGAGATGGAGCTGCAGATCGTTGGGTCCACAGAGGCCAACAGCCTGCAGGGAAAGATTTCCAACGAGTCTCCGGTGGGCAAAGCCTTGATCGGAGCCAGGAAGAATGAAACCGTAAACGTGGAGATGCCGGCGGGCGTGATGCGCTATCAGGTGCTGAGCATCGAGCGGAATATCTGATAAGGAGTGGAGAAAGTGGCAGAGCAGCAGAAGAAAGTACAGGAGCAGGATGTAAATCAGTTATTGAAGGTTCGCCGGGAGAAGCTGGCTGAACTGCAGGCAAAGGGGCAGGATCCCTTTGTCATTACGAAATACGATGTGGAAATTCACAGCCAGGAGATCAAGGATCGCTTCGAGGAGTTGGAGGGCAAACAGGTTTCTGTGGCGGGCCGTATGATGTCCAAGCGTGTGATGGGTAAAGCTTCCTTCTGCAATCTGCAGGACCTGAAGGGAAATATCCAGTGCTACGTGGCCCGGGACAGCCTGGGAGAAGAGTCCTACAAGGACTTTAAGAAGCTGGATATCGGCGATATCGTGGGAATCAAGGGCGAGGTGTTCCGCACCAAGACCGGAGAGATTTCCATCCACGCGGCCTCTGTGACGCTGCTCTCCAAGAGTCTTCAGATTCTGCCGGAGAAGTTCCACGGCCTCACCAACACGGATATCCGTTACCGTCAGCGGTATGTGGATCTGATCATGAACCCGGAGGTGAAGGACACCTTCATCAAGCGTTCGCAGATTCTGGCCAGCATCCGGAAGTTCCTGGCAGGAGAGGGATTCATGGAGGTGGAGACCCCCATGCTGGTGGCCAATGCCGGAGGCGCTGCCGCCCGTCCCTTCGAGACTCACTTCAATGCTCTGGATGAGGATCTGAAGCTGCGCATCTCCCTGGAGCTCTACTTAAAGAGACTGATCGTGGGAGGCCTGGAGCGGGTCTATGAGATCGGCCGGGTGTTCCGGAACGAGGGACTGGATACCCGCCACAACCCGGAGTTTACCCTGATGGAGCTGTATCAGGCGTACACTGACTACAACGGCATGATGGATTTGACGGAGCGGATGTACCGCTATGTGGCTCAGGAAGTGCTGGGCACCACCACCATCGTCTACAACGGGGTGGAGATGGATCTGGGCAAGCCCTTTGAGCGCATCACCATGGTGGACGCGGTGAAGAAGTACGCCGGCGTGGATTTCAACGAGATCCACAGCCTGGAGGAGGCCAGAGCCGCGGCCAAGGAGCACCATGTGGAGTACGAGGAGCGCCACAAGAAGGGCGATATCCTGGCTCTCTTCTTCGAGGAGTTTGCGGAGGAGCATCTGATCCAGCCCACCTTCGTCATGGATCATCCCATTGAGATTTCCCCGCTGACCAAGAAGAAACCCGAGAACCCCGAGTATACGGAGCGGTTCGAGTTCTTCATGAACGGCTGGGAGATGGCCAACGCCTACTCCGAGCTCAACGATCCCATCGATCAGAGGGAGCGCTTTAAGGCTCAGGAGGAGCAGCTGGCCCAGGGCGACGAGGAGGCCAATACCACCGACGAGGACTTCTTGAACGCGCTGGAGATCGGTATGCCGCCCACCGGCGGAATCGGCTTCGGTATCGACCGGATGTGTATGCTGCTGACGGACTCCGCAGCCATCCGCGATGTGCTGCTGTTTCCGACAATGAAGAGCATTGGCGGAGATAAGAGCGGGGCAAAGGCAACATTTACTGCCTCCGCAAAGGACGCAGAGCCGGTTGTGAAGGTCGACTTTTCCAAGGTGAAGGTTGAACCGCTCTTTGAGGAAACTGTTGATTTTGACACCTTCAGCAAGTCCGATTTCCGGGTGGTGAAGGTGGAAGCCTGCGAGGCAGTTCCTAAGAGCAAGAAGCTTCTGAAGTTCACCCTGAATGACGGCACAGACCGGAAGCGCACGATCCTGAGCGGTATCCACGAGTACTACGAGCCGGAAGAGCTGGTGGGAAAGACCTGTATCGCTATCACCAATCTTCCTCCCCGGAAGATGATGGGTATCGATTCTGAGGGTATGCTGATTTCAGCAGTCCATGAGGAAGATGGCCAGGAAGGGCTGAATCTGCTGATGGTGGACGATAGGATTCCGGCTGGGGCAAAACTGTATTAAATTAAATGACAGGATATAGAAAAGGGGAAGATGCTGGGCTTTGTGCGGCGGCATCTTCCTCTTTTTTTAGTTCTCTATATATGTTAATTACGAAAAAGCTGTTAAAACAGATGGAAATTCAGTATAATAAAAGTAATTATAAATCGACAGACTCTATATGATTTGGGAGAGGGTGATGATATGCCAGGAACAACAAGCGATTTGATGAAGCAATATGTAGAACTGCTTTGTAAAATATATGGAGAGCATTTAAAGACGGTTATCTTGTATGGTTCTTATGCAAGAGGAGATTATACAGAGAATTCAGATATAGATATTATGGTGCTTCTGGACATGAATGATATGGACATTAAAAAATACCGGCATGAATTGTCCGGTATGACTTATGATTTCAATATGGACTATGATCTGGATATTAAGCCGATAGTCAAAAATAGAGAGCATTTTAATAAATGGGTGGACGTATATCCGTTCTATACCAATATTGAAAAAGAGGGGGTAAAACTATTTGACGCAGCATAATGAAAAAGGGACACGGAGGGATTTGGTTTTGTATCGTTTAGAGGTTGCAAAAAGCGATATAAAGTCGGCAAAAATACTCTTGGAAGCAGGCGAATTCAGGGGAGCGAACAACAGAGCCTATTATGGGATTTACCATGCTGTCTCAGCAATGCATGCGCTGGATGGAAATGCCTATAAAAGACATAAGGACGCTTTGGCAAATTTCAATAAAAAATATATAAAGACAGAAATTTTCCCGAGAACTTTGGGGAGAAGAATTGCTGAAGCAGAGGAGATACGGCACGCCAGCGACTATGATGATTTCTATATTGCGACAGAAGACGAGGCAAAGGAACAGATTGCTACGGCCTTAGAACTGATTGGGGAAATTGAGGAATATATAAAGGGAAAAATTTAATTGATAAGTGTGACTGATAAGATAAAGAAAGAAAAATGCAAGTTTCTCCAGTACGATCACCTAACTAAATATAGCAAAACTGACGCAAAGAATCAATCCCGGATCCTGCGTAGCCACGGGGCTGTGATGTGCAGGCGGTAACCCATCGTTTCCGGCGGCTCCGGATGTCTGCCATGGTTTCGGAAAACGGCCAGGTAGCCCTTCCCGTTTTTTGAAAAACAAGCTCCGAGTATTTGTGACAGAAGGCGGATATTTCATTGTAACTGCTGCGAAAATCAATTATAATTATTGCATGAATTGATACTTTTTATGGAGGAGAGGGAACAATGAAAAGGAAAGTCTATTGGGGATGTATGATGTTAACTCTTTGTCTGCTGGCAGGATGCGGCAGCAAGGAAGAGGAAAAGAACGCGGACGCTGCCGGTCAGAAATCTCAGGAGACCCTTTCGGAGGAGGAGACTAAGGATACGGGGGACGATGAGGAAAAAGAGGAGGAAGAAAAGGAACAGCAGAAGTCCATAGAGCTGGAAAATTTCACCTCAGGAACCATTTATGAGGACGGCGATTACTATTTCCATATCGATTCCATAGAGACCACAGAGGATGCCTACGTGATTACTTATCGGGCATCCACGGATGCCCAGAATTATTCTGGTTACTATGATATGCAGCTGAAGGTCAATGGGGTGATCTTCCATACGGATGATTTCCAGTTTATTTATCAGGATTCAAAAGGCTATACCATGGTCGGCGCGGGCCGGGAGAGGCCCGTTGAGCTGGTGCTGCCCCGGACGCTGTTGGCTCATGCGGGAATCCAGGAGATCAATTCCCTGGAATTTCACGTGGCCCTGGGCTATCAGGCTCACGGAAGCATTTATGAGGAAGTAGAAATTGATGCCACAGTCTACCCCGGAGCTAAGACGGAAGCGGCGGATATCTTCCCCGAGCCTAAGCAGGACTCCTGGGTATTGGTGGATAATGAGCAGGGAAAAGCACAGATTGTAGATGCCAACTACTGGGTATCCGCGGCAGACGGCCACATTATGGGGGTTACGTTCCATATTCTGAGCCAGGCCAAGGGCGATGACGGCGGAATGGTTGGACTGAGAAATCTGACTGTAGGAGACTGGACATCCAGCGACAGTATGGGAGATGTGGTCTGCCACCTGACTCCGGAGGTGCGTTATTTCCGCTTTACGCTGAAGGGAGGAGATGATCCCCAGGAGGGAGCCGATTACTCACAAAGCGTATTGAAGTATTATTATCAGGAGGACGACCTGGAAGAGCTCACAGCCACACTGGATTTGAGCGGGCTGGCTGATAAATAGCCAGACGCTGGTACAGCGGGTAAAGGAGGCGAATCTGGCAATATGTGTACAGGAAATGATTTAAAAATGATTCTAAAGAAAATATCAGAGATTTATCGTACTGTGTATGGGGAGGACATCGTGAAAATGGTTTTGTATGGCTCTTATGCACGGGGAGATAATCAGGACGACTCGGATATAGACATTGTAGCTATCGTGCGTGGAGAGCGTTCGGACTTGCAGGAGCGCTTGAAGATGGTATGGGATATTTCTTCGGATTTGGAATTAGAATATGGAACAATCGTTTCGCCAACAGTCATACCTTTAAGTGAGTATGAAAAATATAAAGATGATCTGCCATATTACAGAAATATACAAAACGAAGGAGTGGATATAGTTGCTTGATAGCAGAAGGGAATTGATGCAGTATCGTTTGGAAATGGCAGAGGAAAGATTGAAATCTTCAAAAATACTTTTGGATGCGGGAAGCTACAAAGATTCTATTGGACGTTCTTACTATGCTATGTTTACTGCTGTGCGGACTTTGTTGGCCATAGAGGGACAAGACTTTTCAAAGCATGCGGCTGTGATTGCTTATTTTCAGAAAGAATATATTAAAAGCGGAAAGATAGAAAAGAAGTACTCCAAAT
>DVHU01000088.1 GCA_018711815.1 Candidatus Egerieimonas intestinavium | reverse complement strand
AAGGCAGCTAAAGGTCTATAACCGCAGGGATTATAACAACTTCCCTATGCGGCCACTGGGATGGAGAACACCTAATGAGGTACTCCGGGATTATTTACGGTCAGTGTAACAAATGTTTGACAAACCTACATATTAAAAATTTTCGGCGGCTTTAAATTTTTCCTATGTCTATGGGCCACAGACGGCTGGTCCCCGCCCTTCGCAGGCTTTCCGCCAGCGCCCGGGCCGTATCCAGGGAGGTCAGCACGTGGACGCCGGTCTCGATGGCGTTTCTTCTGATCAGGAAGCCGTCCCCGGCGTGCTCCGCTCCCTGGCTGGGGATGTCGATGATCAGATCCAGCTCATGCTCCAGAATCAGATCCATGAGATTGGGGGAGGGCTGCTCCAGCTTATTGATGGTCCTAACCGGGATGCCCGCCTGAAGGAAGGTCTGGGCCGTGCCCCGGGTGGCGTAGATCTCATAGCCCAGCTGGGCAAAGGCCTCAGCGATGGGCACCGCCTCCTGCTGATCCTGATCCCGGACGGTAAACACCAGCTTCTTGTGCTTGGGAAGGCAGATGCCCGCCCCCAGGAAGGCCTTGTACAGGGCCTCGTGGAAACTGCGGGCCACACCCAGGCACTCTCCGGTGGACTTCATCTCCGGCCCCAGGCTCACGTCGGCTCCCCGGATTTTCTCAAAGGAGAACACGGGCATCTTCACCGCCCAGTAGGGCCCCTCCGGCTGCAGCCCCGGCTGGTAACCCATCTCCCGGATCCGGCGGCCCAGGATAGCCCCGGTGGCCAGCGGTACCATGGGAATTCCCGTCACCTTGCTGATGTAGGGAATGGTGCGGCTGGAACGGGGATTCACCTCGATGACGTACACCTTCTCCTGGCAGACGATAAACTGAATATTGATCAGTCCCTTTACCCTAAGAGCCTTAGCCAGCCGACGGGTGTATTCGGCGATCACCGCCTTGACGCCCTCGCTGA
Source organism: Candidatus Egerieimonas intestinavium (assembly GCA_018711815.1). Taxonomy (GTDB): domain Bacteria; phylum Bacillota; class Clostridia; order Lachnospirales; family Lachnospiraceae; genus Egerieimonas; species Egerieimonas intestinavium. Next base: position 15,364 of record DVHU01000088.1, on the reverse strand, counting down.
TGGACCGGGCGGGATAGACGGAGATACTGTCCCCGGAGTGGATGCCGGCCCGCTCGATATGCTCCATGATGCCGGGAATGAGAATATCCTCCCCGTCGCAGACGGCGTCCACCTCGATCTCCTTGCCCTTTAAGTATTTATCCACCAGGATGGGATGCTCCTGGGCGATGCGGTTGATGATGGAAATGTACTCCTCCACGTCCTCCTCATTGACCGCAATCTGCATTCCCTGGCCGCCCAGCACGTAGGAAGGGCGCACCAGCACCGGATAGCCCAGCCGACGGCCCGCTTCCTTGGCCTCCTCCACTGTGTAGACGGTCTCCCCCTTGGGTCTGGGAATCCGGCAGTTTTCCAGGATCTTGTCGAAAAGCTCCCGGTCCTCCGCCGCGTCCACGTCCTCCGCTGAGGTGCCCAGGATGGGAACGCCCATCTCCATCAGGGCCCGGGTGAGCTTGATGGCTGTCTGGCCGCCGAACTGAACCACCGCCCCGTCGGGCTTCTCCAGACGCACCACATTTTCCACATCCTCGGGAGTCAGGGGCTCGAAATACAGCTTGTCCGCAATGTCAAAATCCGTGCTGACGGTCTCCGGGTTGTTGTTGATGATGATGGTCTCATAGCCCTCCTTGGCGAAGGCCCAGGCGCAGTGGACAGAGCAGAAATCAAACTCAATGCCCTGGCCGATGCGAATGGGACCGCTGCCTAAAATCAGCACCTTTTTCTTATCCTGGCTGGGTTTAGCCTCATTCTCCCCGCCGTACACGGAGTAATAGTAGGGGGTGGCCGCCGCGAACTCCCCGGCGCAGGTGTCCACCATCCGGTAGGAGGCGGTGATTCCCCACTGTTCACGCAGCTCCTTTATTTCCTGGAGTTTCTTCCCGGTGAGGCTGGCGATCACCGTATCGGGAAACTCCATGGCCTTGGCCTCCCTTAGGCGCTCCTGGGTCAGGGGCTCCTCCTCCAGGGCGCGCTCCATCTCCACCAGGATGGCTACTTTATCCAGAAACCAGGGGTCTATGGCGGTAATCTGGTGAATCTCTTCGCTCTCCACACCCCGGCGCAGGGCCTCGGCGATGCGGAAGAGCCGCAGGTCGTCCACCCGGTGCAGTTCCTCCATAAGCTCCTCCCGGCTAAGGCCGGTGAAATCATAGGAGCGCAGGCTGTCCACATGCTGCTCCAGAGACCGCAGGGCCTTCATCAACGCCCCCTCAAAGCTGGTGCAGATGCTCATCACCTCCCCGGTGGCCTTCATCTGGGTGGTGAGGGTTCGCTTGGCCTTGATAAATTTGTCGAAGGGCAGCCGGGGCAGTTTCACCACGCAGTAGTCCAGCATAGGCTCAAAGCTGGCCTTGGTCTTGCCCGTCACCGCGTTGGCGATCTCATCCAGGGTATAGCCCAGGGCGATCTTGGCCGCCACCTTGGCGATGGGGTAGCCGGTGGCCTTGCTGGCCAGGGCCGAGGAGCGGCTCACCCGGGGATTTACCTCGATGACGCAGTACTCGAAGCTTTCCGGGTGCAGGGCATACTGCACATTGCAGCCGCCGGTGATCCCCAGCTCCGTGATAATTCGCAGGGCAGAGCTTCGCAGCATCTGGTACTCCTTGTCTCCCAGGGTCTGAGAGGGGGCCACCACCATGCTGTCGCCGGTGTGTACGCCCACCGGGTCGATGTTTTCCATGTTGCAGACGGTGATGCAGTTGCCGGCGCCGTCCCGCATGACCTCGTACTCGATCTCCTTCCAGCCGGCGATGCAGCGCTCCACCAGCACCTCCCCCACCCGGGAGAGGCGAAGGCCGTTTTCCAGGATCTCCTCCAGCTCTTCCCGGCTGTGGGCAATGCCGCCGCCGCTGCCCCCCAGGGTGTAGGCGGGCCGCAGCACCACGGGGTAGCCGATGCTCTCGGCAAACTTACGGCCTGAATCCACATCCCGCACCACCAGGGAGGCCGCCACCGGCTCCCCCAGCTTCTCCATGGTGTCTTTAAACTCCTGCCGGTCCTCAGCCCGCTTGATGGTGGAAGCTGTGGTCCCGATCAGGCGGACGCCATGGCTTTTTAAAAAGCCCTTCTCCTCCAGCTCCATGGCCAGGTTTAAGCCCGCCTGGCCCCCCAGGGTGGGCAGAACGCTGTCTGGCTTTTCTATTTCAATGATCCGCTCCACCACAGACGCGGTCAGCGGCTCTATATATACTTTATCCGCAATATCCTTGTCCGTCATGATGGTGGCTGGGTTGGAATTTAACAGCACCACCTCCACGCCCTCTTCCTTCAGGGCCCGGCAGGCCTGGGTGCCGGCGTAGTCAAATTCCGCCGCCTGGCCGATGACGATGGGCCCGCTGCCCAGCATCAGCACCTTTTTAATCTCAGGATTTTTCGGCATTTTCCTTACCTCCCATCATTTCCATAAATACGTCGAACAGATACCCGGAATCCTGGGGTCCCGGGCTGGCCTCCGGGTGAAACTGTACCGTGAGGATATTTTTCCCCGGATAGCGGATGCCCTCGTTGGTGCCGTCGTTGACGTTCACAAAGGCGGGCACGGCCTTCTGGGGATCCATCCCCGACATGTCCACCACATACCCGTGGTTCTGGGAGGTGATGGAAACCCGTCCGGTGGAAAGATCCTTCACCGGGTGGTTGCCGCCCCGGTGGCCGTACTTAAGCCGCCGGGTGTCTCCCCCCTGGGCCAATGCCATCAGCTGATGACCCAGACAGATGGCCAGAATGGGCACAGAAGACTGACTCAGCTTTCTGATCTCTTGGATAATCTCCCCGCAGTCCTTGGGATCCCCGGGGCCGTTGGACAGAAGAATTCCGTCTGGCCCATCCTCCAGGATCTCCTCAGCCTTGGTGTGAGCCGGATAGACCGTCACCTGACAGCCCCGCCTTCTCAGGCTCTCGGTGATGCTCCTCTTGGCCCCCAGATCCAGCAGGGCCACCCGATAGCCCGAACCCGGAAATACCTGCTTTTCGCCGCAGGTCACCTGCTCCACAGCCTTGCTCACCCGGTAGGCCTTAATCCTGGCCAGGGCCTCCTCCAGCCGGTATCCGGGGTCGGTGGTGATCATGCCGTTCATGGTCCCCGCCTCCCGCAGCTCCCGGGTCAGGGCCCGGGTGTCGATGCCGGTGACCGCGCAGATTCCGTGGCGGTTCAGGTAGGACTGGATATCCTCCCGGCTTCGGAAATTGCTGGGTACCCGGGACAGCTCCCGCACCAGGAAACCGCTGACCCAGGGCCTGGAGGATTCCGCGTCCTCCGGGCAGATCCCATAATTTCCAATCAGGGGATAGGTCATGCACACCGCCTGTCCCTGGTAGGAGGGATCCGTGAGCACCTCCAGATAACCCGTCATGGAGGTGTTAAAGACAATCTCACAGACAACCTCCCCGCAGGCGCCCAGGCTGGTGCCCTCAAAAACTCTTCCGTTCTCCAATATCAGAAATGCTTTCATCTTTTCCTCCTACAGATTGCTGTATCCCATCAGGGCCTTGTCCACAGCCCGGGCCGCTTCCCGGCCCTCCTGGATAGCCCAGACCACCAGGGACTGGCCCCGGCGCATATCTCCCGCCGCGTAGACCCCGGGCACGTTGGTGGCATAGGTGCCCTCCGGCGCGTCCACGCAGGTCCTGGCGTTTAGGCTCACGCCGAAGGACTCTGCCGTGTATGCCTGAGCCCCCAAAAATCCCGCGGCGATCAGCACCAGCTCCGCCGGAACGGTCTCCTGGCTTCCCTCCACCGGCGCCATAATCATTCTTCCGGTTTCGGGATCCTTCTTCCCCTCCAGCTTCACCAGTCTGGCTTCTTTTATCCTGCCCTTTTTATCCTTAATAAATTCCTCCACCGTAGTCTGGTAAACCCGGGGATCTTGGCCGAATACCGCCGCGGCCTCCTCCTGGCCGTAGTCGGTCTTGCAGACCCTGGGCCACTGGGGCCAGGGATTATTTTCTGTCCGCTCCAGGGGAGGCTTCGGCATCATCTCCAGCTGGGTGACGGATTTCGCTCCCAGGCGGACGGCAGTTCCCACACAGTCATTTCCCGTGTCTCCTCCGCCGATCACCAGCACATGCTTGCCCTTGGCCAGGGACCAGGGAACCTTCTTAAAATCTGAATCCAGCAGTTCCTTGGTCACCTGTCCCAGGAAATCCACCGCGAAGTAGATCCCCTGGGCGTCTCTGCCCGGCACCCGGATATCCCGGGGATTGGAGGCCCCGCAGGCCAGAACCACGCTGTCAAATTCCTTCAGAAGCTCTTCCCCGGCCACATCTGCTCCCACATCCACGCCGATCAGGAAGGTGACCCCCTCCTGCTCCATCAGATGTATCCGGCGATCCAGAATTTTCTTGTCCAGCTTCATGTTGGGGATACCGTAGCGCAGAAGTCCCCCCACCCGGTCTCTCCGCTCATAGACGGTCACCAGATGGCCTCTCTTGTTGAGCATATAAGCGGCGGCCAGGCCCGAGGGCCCGCTGCCCACCACAGCCACCTTTTTGCCGGTGCGCACCGCCGGGGGCTCCGGCTGCACCCACCCCCGGGCGAAGGCCGTCTCGATGATGGCCCGCTCATTTTCCTTGGTGGATACCGGCTCCCCGTTCAGGTTGCAGGTGCAGGCCGCCTCACAGAGGGCCGGGCAGACCCGGCAGGTGAACTCCGGAAAGCAGTGGGTGCTCTTCAGATGGTGATACGCCTGCTCCCAGCTGCCCTTCCACACCAGATCGTTGGTCTCCGGCACCAGGTTATGCAGGGGACAGCCGCTGGCCATCCCTGCGATCATGCCCCCATACTGGCAGAAGGGCACGCCGCAGTCCATACAGCGGCCCCCCTGGAGCTGCTGCCGGGCCAGGGGCAGGGGCGTACGAAATTCCTGAAAGTGGCCGATTCTCTCCTCCGGGGGCTGCACCTGGGCAGTCTCCCGGTCATAATCCATAAATCCTGTTGGTTTTCCCATCTCTGCTCCTCCTTACCGCTTGCTGCCTACGCTCTCGTAAAAGGCCTCCACCTCTGCCTGCTCCCGGGTCAGTCCCTTTTCCTCCAGCCGGGCGCTTAGGGCCACCATTTTCTTGTACTCCAGGGGAATTAATTTCTTAAACTTAGGCAGATACTCCGCAAAATTCTCCAGGATACGCTGTCCCTTCTTGGAGCCGGTGGCCTCCACATGCTTTTGAATCATCTCCTTAAGCTCTTCTCCGTCGTAGGGATTCTCCACCTGCTCAATGGAGATCATGGCCTTGTTGACGTTTTTGTAGAGGGTGCTGTGCTCGTCCAGCACGTAGGCGATTCCGCCGCTCATGCCCGCGGCAAAGTTCTTGCCGGTGCTTCCCAGCACCACCACCCGGCCTCCGGTCATGTACTCGCAGCCGTGCTCGCCGACGCCTTCCACCACGGCCTTAGCCCCGGAGTTTCTCACGGCGAACCGCTCCCCGGCCACGCCGCCGAAATAGGCCTCGCCTCCGGTGGCGCCGTAGAGGGCCACATTTCCCACGATGATGTTTTCTTCTGCCTGGTAGCCGGCCTCCTGGGGCGCTCTCACCACCAGCTTGCCGCCGGAGAGCCCCTTACCCATGTAGTCGTTGGCGTCTCCCGTGAGCCTTAAGGTCACTCCCGCGGGCAGGAAGGCGCCGAAGCTCTGGCCGCCGGCCCCGGTGCAGTTTACCGTCACCGTGTCCTCGGGAAGTCCCTGGGGATAGCGGCGGGTGATCTCCGCTCCCAGCAGGGTGCCCACCGTCCGGTCCGTGTTGGTGACGGTGATGGAGACCTCGGTCTTCTTTCCGGAGCGCAGGGTCTCCTGGCACTCTTTTAAGAGAATCCTCTCATCCACGGTTTTCTCCAGGCCAAAGTCAAACTGCCGGGCGGGATCGAAGGTGGCCTTCTCCCGGCCGAAGGGATTCTCCAGAATCCGGCTTAAATCCATCCTGTCCGCGTGGACAGTATCCCTCTGCTGCGCCTGGCGCAGAAGATCCGTTCTTCCCACCATTTCTTTCAAGGTGCGCACGCCCAGCTTAGCCATGTAGCCTCTGAGCTCCCGGGCAATGAAGCGCATGAAATTCTCCACGTACTCCGGTTTTCCCCGGAAGCGCTTTCTCAGCTCCGGGTTCTGGGTGGCTACGCCCACCGGGCAGGTATCCCGGTTGCAGATACGCATCATCACGCAGCCCAGGGTTACCAGGGGAGCCGTGGCGAAGCCAAACTCCTCAGCCCCCAGCAGGGCAGCCATGGCCACGTCCCTTCCGCTCATGAGCTTTCCGTCAGTCTCAATGCGCACCCGGTCCCGAAGGCCGTTCTTCAGCAGGGTCTGGTGGGTCTCGGAAAGGCCCAGCTCCCAGGGAAGCCCCGCATGATGGATGGAGCTTCCGGGGGCTGCTCCCGTCCCCCCATCGTGACCGGAGATGAGGATCACCTGGGCTCCGGCCTTAGCCACGCCGGCAGCCACAGTGCCCACGCCGGTCTCCGACACCAGCTTCACGGAAATATCCGCGTATTTGTTGGCGTTCTTCAGATCGTAGATCAGCTGGGCCAGATCCTCGATGGAATAGATGTCATGGTGAGGCGGCGGAGAGATCAGGCTGACGCCCGGGGTAGAGTGACGGGTTTTCGCCACCCAGGGGTAAACCTTCCGGGCCGGCAGGTGGCCGCCCTCCCCGGGCTTGGCCCCCTGAGCCATCTTGATCTGAATCTCCTTGGCGCTGACCAGGTAGCGGCTGGTGACGCCGAAGCGCCCGGAGGCCACCTGCTTGATGGCGGAACAGCGGTCCTCGCTGCTTCCTGCGGAATCCAAGCGATCCTCGCTCTCGCCGCCCTCTCCCGTGTTGGACTTGCCCTGGAGACGGTTCATGGCGATGGCCAGCGCCTCGTGGGCCTCCTGGGAGATGGAGCCGTAGGACATGGCTCCCGTCTTAAAATGTTTCACCAGCTCCTCCTCGGACTCTACTTCCTCCAGGGGAACGCCTTCCTCCGGGTAAGCAAAATCCAGAAGACTTCTCAGGTTTCCTGTATTTTCCTGATCCACCAGGGCTGTGTACTGCTGAAACAGGCTGTAGTCCCCCTTCTTGGTGGACTCCTGCAGCAGGTGAATCACCTTGGGATTGTACCGGTGCTGCTCGCCCTTGCTTCTCATCTTGTGGCTGCCCATGCTGAAAAGCTCCTGATCCGTGGAGAGGCCCAGGGGATCGAAGGCCTTGGAGTGATGGTACTCCACATCCGCCTCGATGTCCTCCAGGGTGATGCCGCCCACCCGGCTCACGGTGCCGGTGAAGTAGCGGTTAATCACCTCTTGGGAGATACCCACGGCCTCAAAGATCTGGCTGCCCAGGTAGGACTGGATGGTGGAGATACCCATCTTGGAGGCGATCTTCACGATTCCGCTTAATACCGCCCGGTTGTAATCGTCCACCGCCGCATAGTAATCCTTATCCAGCACGCCCTCCTGCACCAGCTCCCGGATAGTCTCCTGGGCCAGGTAGGGATTCACCGCGCTGGCGCCGTAGCCCAGCAGAGCCGCGAAATGGTGTACCTCCCGGGGCTCGCCGGTTTCCAAAATCACGGACACAGAGGTGCGCTTCTTGGTCTTTACCAGGTGCTGGTGCACCGCGGATACTGCCAGCAGGGAGGGAATAGGCATGTGATTTTCATCCACGCCCCGGTCGGATAAGATCAGGACATTTGCTCCGTCCCGGTAGGCCTTATCCACCTCCACAAAGAGCCGGTCCACGGCCCGCTCCAGACGGGTGCTCTTATAATAGAGCAGGGATACCTCCGCCACCCGGAAGCCCTCATGATTGAGGCTCTTGATCTTCATCAGATCCGTGTTGGTGAGGATGGGGTTGCGTATCTTTAACATCCGGCAGTTCTTGGGATCCTCCTCCAGCAGGTTCCCGGCCCGACCCACATAGACGGAGGTGGCCGTCACGATCTCCTCGCGGATGGCGTCAATGGGCGGATTGGTCACCTGGGCAAAGAGCTGTTTGAAATAGTCAAATAAAGGCCTGTGCTGCTTGGAGAGCACCGCCAGGGGAGTGTCCACACCCATGGCCCGGATTCCCTCGCTGCCCTGGAGGGCCATCTCCAGAATAGACTCCCGGTACTGCTCGTAGGTGTAGCCGAAGGCCTGGCGCAGTCTGGCCTGCTCCTCCTTGGTGTACTCCTGCACCCGCTGGTTGGGGATTTTTAAGGAGCTCAAGGTCACCAGCCGGCTGTCCAGCCACTCGCCGTAGGGCTGCCGGTGGGCATACCGCTCCTTTAACTCCCGGTCTCCGATGACCTCACCCTTTTTGGTGTCCACCAGGAGCATCTTGCCCGGGTGGAGTCTCTCCTTTACCAGGATCTTATCCTCGGGAACCGGCAGCACGCCCACCTCCGAGGAGAGAATCAGATTTCCGTCGGCAGTGATATAGTACCGGGAGGGACGCAGGCCGTTTCGATCCAGCACCGCCCCCATGAGCTCTCCGTCGGAGAAGAGGATGGAGGCCGGCCCGTCCCAGGGCTCCATCATGGTGGCGTAGTACTGGTGGAAATCCCGCAGCTCCTGGGAGATGGTATCGTTGTTTTCCCAGGGCTCCGGTATGGTGATCATCACCGCCAGGGGAAGCTCCATGCCGCTCATTACCAGGAATTCCAGGGTATTGTCCAGCATGGCGGAGTCGGAACCGTCCCGGTTTACCACCGGCAGGATCTTGTGCATCTGATCCTTCAGATAGGGGGACTCCATATTTTCCTCCCGGGCCAGCATCTTGTCCGCGTTTCCCCGGATGGTATTGATCTCCCCGTTGTGTACCAGCAGCCGGTTGGGGTGAGCCCTCTCCCAGCTGGGGTTGGTGTTGGTGGAAAAACGGGAATGAACCAGGGCGATGGCCGATTCATAGAGGGGATCCTGCAGATCCGGGAAGAAAGTCCGCAGCTGGCCCACCAGGAACATGCCCTTGTACACGATGGTACGGCTGCTCATGGAGACCACGTAAGTGTTGTCGTTGCTCTGCTCAAATTCCCGGCGGGCAATGTAGAGGCGGCGGTCAAAGGGAAGTCCCGCCTCCACCTCCTGGGGCTTCTGCAGAAAGGCCTGGACGATCTGAGGCATGCAGTCCCGGGCCTTCTGGCCCAGCACCTGGGGGCACACCGGCACCTGCCGCCAGCCCAGAAGCTTTAAGCCCTCCTTCTCCACGATCAGGGCGAACATTTTCTCCGCCTGGCGGCGCTTTAACTCCTCCTGAGGAAGGAAGAGCTGGGCGATGCCGTAGGTGCCCTCCTCCCCCAGGGGGATCCCCAGTTTTTCGCCCTCCGCCTGGAAGAACCGGTGGGAAATCTGCAGCAGGATGCCCACGCCGTCTCCGGTCTCCCCTTCCGCGTCCTTGCCTGCCCGGTGCTCCAGCCGCTCCACAATGGTCAGCGCGTCTTCCACCGTCTTATGGCTCTTCTGGCCATGGATATTTACCACTGCTCCGATTCCGCAGTTATCGTGCTCCCACTGGGGCTCATACAAGCCCTGGCCCATCTGTTCTCTCATAACCTCTTCCTCGCTTTCTCTCTTACTCTCTATCTAAATCCTAAATCTGCCCGCCATATTCCCGGGCCGCCTGGATAAATCCGGCGAACAGGGGATGGGGCGCGTTGGGTCTCGACTTAAATTCGGGGTGCGCCTGGGTTCCCAGGAAAAAGGGGTGATCCTCCAGCTCGATCATCTCCACAATCCGCCCCTCGGGGGAAAGCCCGGCCAACCTCATGCCCGCCTTCTCCAGAGCCGCCCGGTATTCATTATTCACCTCATACCGGTGCCGGTGTCTCTCCTGGATTCTGGGATTCCCGTACAGCGCCAAGGCCCGGGAGCCCTCGGCCAGCACACAGGGGTAGGCCCCCAGCCTTAAGGTTCCTCCCAGATCCTCCACCCCGTTCTGCTCCGGCATCAGAGCCACCACCGGGTGGGCGGTTGAGGGATCAAATTCCGCGCTGTTGGCATCGGAAAAGCCCAGTACCTGTCGGGCGAACTCCACGATGGCCATCTGCATGCCCAGGCAGATTCCCAGGTAGGGAAGCTTATTCTCCCGGGCGTAACCGGCGGCCAGGATCATCCCTTCCGTCCCCCGGGGGCCGAAGCCTCCGGGCACCAGGATTCCGTCCACGCCGGAAAACCGCTCCTGCAAATTCTCCCGGGTCAGCTCCTCGGAATCCACCCAGCGGATGTCCACCCGGGTTCCCGCGGCGATACCCCCGTGCTTCAGGGCCTCCACCACGCTTAAGTAGGCGTCGTGCAGCTGCACGTATTTGCCCACCATGGCGATGGTCACCTGTCCCCGGGGATTCTTAAGCCTTCTGGTCATCTCCTCCCAGTCGGAGAGATCCGGTTTCAGACAGGGCAGATGCAGGCTCTCCAGCACCACCTGGGCCAGCCGCTCCCGCTCCATGGCCAGGGGCGCCTCGTAGAGGTACTCCACGTCCAGATTCTGGAGCACATGGCTGGCAGGCACATTGCAGAAGAGGGCGATCTTGTCTTTTAGCTCCTGGGAGAGGGGATATTCCGACCGGCACACCAGCACATCCGGCCACAGGCCCATACCCTGCAGCTCCTTGACGCTGGCCTGGGTGGGCTTCGTCTTCATCTCCTGGGAGGCTTTCAGGTAAGGGATCAGCGTCACGTGAATCAGCACCACGTTCTCCCTGCCCCGGTCGTGCTGGAACTGTCGGATGGCCTCCAGGAAGGGCTGGCTCTCAATGTCGCCCACGGTTCCCCCTACCTCGATGATGGCGATCCGATCCTCCCCGGCATCGCTTTCCCTATAGAACCTGCTCTTGATCTCGTTGGTGATGTGGGGGATTACCTGGACCGTTCCTCCGCCGAAATCCCCCCGCCGCTCCTTCTGGAGCACCGTCCAGTAAATCTTTCCGGTGGTCACGTTGGAATTTCTGTCCAGATTCTCGTCGATAAACCGCTCATAGTGGCCCAGATCCAGGTCTGTCTCCGTGCCGTCCTCGGTGACAAAGACTTCCCCGTGCTGGATGGGATTCATGGTTCCCGGATCAATATTAATGTAGGGATCAAACTTCTGCATGGTGACCCGGTAGCCCCGGGCCTTCAAGAGTCTTCCCAGGGAGGCCGCCGTGATCCCTTTGCCCAGGCCCGACACCACCCCTCCGGTGACAAACACATATTTTACTGCCATTTTTCTCCTCCATCTCCTCAGGAGGCCCGAGGACTCTCCTGCCGTAAATAAAACTCATGCCAGTCCAGAGGACCTTCCTTAGGATACAAAAAGGCGTCAAAGACAGCTGCCGACACTTCGGCCACTGTCTTTGACGCCTTTGTCAAAATTTCTTCTTTGTAATATAGCGCAAAATCGCAGATTTGTAAATCCCTGATTTCAATTTTTCCTCAAATTTATGTCAGAAGATTTTTCTCACAGCACCGGGTAGGCTCCCCGGAAGCAGCCGGTACACAGCTTTAAGCCTCCGGCCATCTCCTCCAAATCCTCTATTCTCAGGTATTCCAGGGAGTCGGCGCCGATCTCCCGGCAGATCTCCTCCCGGGTGCGGCTGGCGGCCATCAGCTGCCGGTTGGTGGGGATATCCGTGCCGAAATAACAGGGATGGAGGAAAGGCGGTGAGCTGATCCGCACATGCACCTCTTTGGCCCCGGCCTCCTTCATCCGGTGAATCAGGCTGGCCATGGTGGTGCCCCGCACCAGGGAGTCGTCCACCAGCACGATCCGGCGTCCCCGGACCGCCGAGGCCAGGACGCTGAGCTTCATGCGGACGCCGTCCTCCCGCTCCTGCTGGGTGGGCTTGATAAAGGTCCGCCCCACATAGCTGTTTTTGTAGAGGGCGATCCCGAAGGGGATGCCGGAGGCCGCCGCGTAGCCCTGGGCCGCCGGAACACCGGAGTCGGGCACCCCCGCCACCAGATCCGCCTCCACCGGCCCCGCCTCATAGAGCAGCCGACCGGCCCTGAGTCTGGCCTCATAGACGGGCACCTGGTCCAGCACGCTGTCCAGCCGGGCAAAGTAAATGTATTCAAAGGCGCACCGGGCAGCCTCCGGCTTCTGGCGAAAATATTCCGAGCGAATCCCCTCCGGGGTGATGGAGACCATTTCCCCGGGCTTTACATCCCGGACAAAGGCTGCCCCCACCGCCTCCAGGGCGCAGCTCTCCGAGGCGGCCACCCAGCGGTTCCCTTTTCTTCCCAGACAGAGGGGCTTTAAGCCCAAAGGATCCCGGACCGCCAGCAGCTTCCTGGGGCTCATGATCACCAGGGCGTAAGCCCCCCGGATCTTCTCCAGGGTCCTTCTGACCGCCTCCTCCACGCTGGCGGATCTCACCCGCTCCCGGGCGATGCAGCAGGCGATCACCTCCGAGTCCGTGGTGGTGTGGAAAATCATTCCCTCCCCCTCCAGTTTCTCCCTCCACTGGCGGATATTCACCAGATTTCCGTTGTGGGCCAGGGAAAGGCTGCCCTTGGCGTAGGACAGCACCAGGGGCTGGGCGTTTTTGGCGGTGGTTTCCCCGGTGGTGGAATAGCGCACGTGGCCGATGCCAATATCTCCGAAAAGCTCCTTCTTAAAGCCCTCCCGGAAGACCTCCTGTACCATGCCCAAATCCTTCTTATAGCGGACGTTTCCCTGCTCCCCGGCTGTATCCGACACCGCGATGCCGCAGGACTCCTGGCCCCGGTGCTGCAGGGCGTTAAGCCCATAATAAATGTCCGACACCACGTCATTTCCCTCCAGGTCATAGCAGCCAAAGACGCCGCAGGCCTCCTTAATTCTGTCCATATTCATTTCCTCCTTACCGCATTTCCCCCGAAAAACAGGAAAAAGCGCCCCGGATGTCTCCGAAGCGCCTTTGCTTTCTCTTATGGAAGCATAGCGGAATTTTCCCCAGCTGTCAAGGGTCTGTCCCCCGGGAAATCACATTTTTTTCAAAAAACCTCTTGACAAATCCCCAGAAGCGAGTATACTACACCCCATAAAGCAACGGCGCTTTGGATGTTTATCCAAGGCGCCTTCTTTTTTTACAGGAAAGGAGATTATAACTATGGCCAAAAATATCCCCGAGCTCTATGCCAGTCTGGTATTCAGCGACAAAATCATGAGGGCGAAGCTTCCCAAGGATATGTACAAAGCCCTGCGGAAAACCATTGAGAACAACACCCATCTGGAGCTGGATGTGGCCAACTCCGTGGCGGTAGCCATGAAGGAGTGGGCGGTAGAAAACGGAGCTACCCACTTTACCCACTGGTTCCAGCCCATGACCGGCGTCACCGCCGAGAAGCACGACAGCTTTATCTCTCCCACCGGGGACGGCCAGGTTATCATGGATTTCTCCGGCAAGGAGCTGGTAAAAGGCGAGCCGGATGCCTCCAGCTTCCCCTCCGGAGGGCTGCGGGCTACCTTTGAGGCCCGGGGCTACACCGCCTGGGATCCCACTTCCCCGGCTTTCATCAAGGATCACACCCTGTATATCCCCACCGCTTTCTGCTCCTACAACGGAGAGGCTCTGGACAAAAAGACGCCCCTGCTGCGCTCCATGGAAACCTTAAGCCATGAGGCCGTGCGGATGCTGCATCTGTTGGGAAACACAGAGGTCACCGGCGTCACCACCACCGTGGGGCCGGAGCAGGAGTATTTCCTGGTGGACAAGAAGGATTATGAGAAGCGCAAGGATCTCTTCTTCTGCGGCAGAACCCTCTTAGGAGCCGCCTCCCCCAAGGGCCAGGAGATGGAGGATCACTACTTCGGCGCCCTCTCTCCCAGAGTGGCCGCCTACATGCACGACCTGGATCAGGAGCTCTGGAAGCTGGGCGTCCCCGCCAAGACCAAACACAACGAGGTGGCTCCCGCCCAGCACGAGCTGGCTCCGGTCTTTGACACCTCCAACGTGGCTGTGGATCACAACCAGCTGACCATGGAGGTGATGAAGAAGGTGGCGGACCGCCACGGTCTGGTCTGCCTGCTCCACGAGAAACCCTTCGAGGGCATCAACGGCAGCGGAAAGCACAACAACTGGTCCATCTCCACCAACACGGGCTTGAACCTGCTGGATCCCGGCAAGACCCCGGCGGAGAACACCCAGTTCCTGGTCTTTCTTCTGGCAGTAATCAAAGCCGTGGACGACTACGCGGATCTCATGCGGATCTCCGTGGCCAGCGCCGGCAATGACCACCGGTTGGGCGGCAACGAGGCTCCCCCGGCCATCGTGTCCATTTTCCTGGGGGATGAACTGACGGAGGTGCTGAAATCCATCGAGAACGATACCTTCTTCCGCTCCTCCCGGGGCATCCAGATGGATATCGGGGCTCATATGCTGCCCCACTTTACCAAGGACACCACGGACCGGAACCGTACCTCACCCTTTGCCTTCACCGGAAATAAGTTTGAGTTCCGTATGCTGGGAAGCGCCGCCTCCGTGGCTACCCCCAACATTGTCCTGAACACAGCGGTGGCCCACGCGCTGAAGGAATTTTCCCAGGAGCTGGAGGGCGTGAAAAAAGAAGATCTGGATGACGCCGTACACGCTCTGCTGAAAAAAGCCATCAAAGACCACCAGCGGGTGATCTTCAACGGCAACGGCTACACCCAGGAGTGGGTGGAGGAGGCCGAGAGACGGGGCCTGTGCAACTTAAAATCCACCCCGGACGCTCTGCCCCACTTCATCACCAAAAAGAGTGTGGATCTGTTCACTGAGCACAAGATTTTTACCAAGGAGGAGATCTTCTCCCGCTACGAGATTCTGCTGGAGAACTATTCCAAGACCCTCAACATTGAAGGAAAAACCATGCTGGAGATGGTGCAGAAAGATCTGCTGCCCGCCCTGTACACCTACTCCCGCCAGCTGTCCGAGACGATTCTGAGCAAGAGAAGTGTCTCCGATTCCCTCTCCACCGCCAGCGAGGAGGCCCTTTTGACCCAGCTGTCCCTCTGCGGCGACGCCCTCAGCCAGAAGCTTGGCGCCCTGCAGGCGGATCTGGCCTCTGCCTCCGATACCAGCGAGCCCCTGAAGGCAGCCAAGTTCTACGAGACCGCTGTCCTGAAGGATCTGGAGGAGATCCGGGGATACGCCGACCAGGCGGAGGCCCTGATCCCGGATCAGCTGCTGCCCTATCCCACCTACGATCGTCTGCTCTTTGGGGTATAAAAAATCAGATAATGCTTCATCTTACTGAGGGAGCTGCCGCATTATGCGAGATGTTCGCTAATCGCGGCAGCCCCTCTCATTATATAGCTTCATCGAAAGAGGTTGAGTACAAATGCATAAATATTGATATGCTCCCTTCTAGGTAGACAAGTGAAATAATAAAAACTTGTCGCTTAGAAGGGAGCATTTTATTATGGCATTTAAACATAAGTATTCCTACGAGGAAAAGGCGCACATTCTTACAGAATACCTCAA
>DVHU01000087.1 GCA_018711815.1 Candidatus Egerieimonas intestinavium | reverse complement strand
AAGGCAGCTAAAGGTCTATAACCGCAGGGATTATAACAACTTCCCTATGCGGCCACTGGGATGGAGAACACCTAATGAGGTACTCCGGGATTATTTACGGTCAGTGTAACAAATGTTTGACAAACCTACATCATTTCATACAATTTTGCCAGAGCCTCCCGGATTCCCCCCACCTGATCGATGAGTCCCTCCTTCACCGCCTCCTTGCCGTCCAGCATAGTTCCCACGTCTTTGACCAGCAGGGAGGTGTCCAGCATCAGCTGCTCCAGCCGCTTTACGGATATATGGGAATGATTGGAAATAAACTCTGTGATCCGATCCTGGGTCTTCTCCATATTTCGGTAGGACTGCTCTACCCCGATAAACATACCGTTGGTGCGCACCGGATGAATGACCATGGTGGCGCTGGGCACTATAAAAGAATAGTCCGAGGAAACGGCCAGAGGCACTCCGATGGAGTGCCCTCCGCCCAGTACCAAGGACACAGTAGGCTTGCTTAAGGAGGCGATCATCTCCGCGATGGCAAGCCCCGCTTCCACATCGCCTCCTACAGTATTTAAGAGAACCAGGAGACCATGGATCTCCGGATCATCCTCCACCTGGGCCAGCCGGGGAAGGATATTTTCATATTTGGTGGTTTTTGACCGCTCTCCCAGGGACTCATGGCCCTCGATCTCCCCGATGATGGTCAGTAGATGAATCTTGCTGCGCAGCCGGGCCACATTTCCCACCTTGTCGTGCTCCCGGGAGGTCTCCTGCTGCTTTTCCATTTCGTTTTCCATGTGTACACTCCTTTTTTCTTTTTAGTGTGTACACATGAACCCGAAAATATGCCTTTCATCTGCGCGTCTCCGTCACAGGTTTCTTAACCCGGCAGGGATTTCCGCAGGCCAGCATCCCGGCCGGAACGGATTCCTTCACCACGCTCCCCGCGCCGATCACTGCTCCGTCGCCGATGGTAACTCCCGGCAAGATCACCGCTCCGCCGCCGATCCACACATAGCTGCCGATGGTTACCGGCGCCGTTTTTGTCCGAACCGCCGAGTTCCCCTGCTCATCGGTGAAGAAGCGTTCCCCGGCCTCCAGCGGGTGGACGGCCGTATAAATCTTCACGTCCGGCCCCACCAGGGTATGGTGGCCGATGGTGATTCTGCCGGTATCCAGCAGGGTGCAGTTCATATTAATGAGACTGCAGCTTCCCAGAGTGATATTCCGCCCATAATCCACGTAAAAGGGCTGATTGACCCGAACCCTCTCCCCGCAGCTGCCCAACAGCAGGCCCAGCAGCTCCTGCCTCAGCTCTTCATTTTCCGCGGGCAGCTGGTTATAGAGCCGCATAAGATCCTTGGCCCGGCTGCTGAGCCGGCGAAGCTCCTCATCCCGGGTGTCGTAGTACTCACCCTTTAGCATTTTTTCTAATTCTGTCATTTCCTTCTATCCTTTCCTGAGGCATCCCCGGCAAATACGCCTCCCGGGGTAAACGGGTGCGCTTTGTTATCTCCTCTTTTCTCAGGGCAGACGGTTATACTCTTCCTGGGAAACGGCCTCCAGCCATTCGTTGGCGGTATTTTCTCCGGGAACCTCCACTGCCAGATGGGTGAACCAACTGTCCTTGGCCGCCCCGTGCCAGTGCTTAACCCCGGCGGGAATCACCACCGCGTCTCCGGGATGGAGCTCCTGGGCTTCCTTGCCCCATTCCTGATACCAGCCCCGGCCCTGGGTGCAGAGCAGAATCTGACCGCCCTTTTGATCGGCTTGATGGATGTGCCAGTTATTGCGGCAACCCGGCTCAAAGGTCACATTGGCGACGGGAACCCCGGATGTGGTGAGCATTTTCAGATAGCTCTTTCCCACGAAATACTGGGCGAAGGCGTCATTGGGAGCACCCAGCCCAAACAATCCGCCGCGGCTCTCCGCCGGATCCTCCTCATCCTTCCAGACCTCCTTAGCCATGCGGAAGGCTGCCCAGGCCTTGGGCCAACCTCCATAGAAGGCCGCGTGGGTGAGAATTTCCGCGATCTCCTCCCTGGTAATTCCGTTCTTCTTGGCTGTCTCCAGATGATATTGGAAGGAGGGATCCACAAGTCCCTGGGACATCAGCGCCACCAGGGTCACCAGGGAGCGATCCCTCAGAGAGAGCTTATCCTCCCGGCTCCACACCTCCCCAAACAATACGTCATCATTGAGTTCTGCAAATTTCGGGGCGAATTCCCCCAGGTCGCGGCGTCCTGCTGTCTGTTTCACTGCCATTTTTTCTACCTCCTGGTTTGGTGAATTGTTTTTTCATTTCTTAATTTTATTATAAAAAGACACCATCTTCCATCCAACACCCTTTGCTTTTCCTTTTCCTATGTTTCGCAGCAATTTGTTCAGGCAATGGGCAATCGCTGCGAACAGCACAATCATGGAAACAGTTTCTGCAAAATAGATCGCCGCCGCTTTCGTTTCGTCAAACAAGACAAAATGCGTCTGTAAAAACAGATAATCCGGGAGCTGCTGGATAAAAAAGGCATAAATACCATATACGGATATGCCCGCAGCAATTACTCGGAGAATCCATACCCTCGCCCTGTTTCTTTCAGATGTCCGAAACAGTTTTCTTCCCATGCCTATGAATATTTCCATGTGCATTCCCAGATGAGCCGACATTAAGATCAATCCCCAATAGGAGGAAAGCAGGTGAAGTTGTCTTGCGATCATCATCCCGCCACGCAGGGAAGGAAAATCAAAAATAAAATTGGACATCTGGATTCCGCTAATCCCCAGCGCCGCCATATCCAAAACCAGCAGCAGGTCAATGGTTACGGAAAGCGCACGGGAAGGCGTATATTTTCCTTTAAACAGGCTTTTCCACCAACCTGCATTCAGCAAGTGGTGTACGACAAATAGAATCAGCATCCCCGCACCAAGCCATTCATGTATTTCCTGACCCATCAATATCTCTGCCATTAAAAGCGGCAGAAGAATGATCATGACAAAATCAACAATCCGTTTTACGAGTTGTTTTGATTGCTTCATAAGGTTCTCCTTTATGTCCCGCTGATTCCAAGTCCGTTTGCCCATTCGAGGATATCCTCAGATGAAGCGCCACTGGAGAACCGTATGCCGTCAAGCCATGAGGCAGAGTCAGCCGCCTCTCTCAGCGCCGAATCGCTGCTGCCGAACCCGCTGCTGGAAGAAGTGCAGAAAGCTGCCAGCGTCTTTCCTGAGAAGTCGTAGCTCTCAATAAACGTACTCATAATCCTCGGAGCCTCTCCCCACCAGATAGGGTAACCAATGAGCACCACGTCATATTGCCCCATATTCTCCACAGCGCCGGAAATCTCGGGACGGGCATCCGGATCATCCATTTCGACGGATGACCGGCTGTTGCTGTCGTTGTAATTCAGATCATCGGAAGTGTACGGGGTCTCCGGAACAATCTCATAAAGATCGGCACCCAACCCTTCAGCCAGCTGCTGTGCGATTCCTTCGGTGTTGCCTGTGGCAGAAAAATAGGCCACGAGAATTTTGCTGTCCTCTGTCTCCGGTTTGGGACTTTCTGAAGGCTCTGCCGCCTGTGTTTCGTCAGGGGAATCCGTATTGCTGTTGCTTTCCGTTTTCGTATTTTCGCCTGAACAAGCGGCGAGAGCAAAGAGCATTACCGCTGCCAGCAGGAACGCAAATATTTTTTTCCTTTTCATTTTCTTATCCTCCTAAAGAGACTTTCCAAGCCTGTATGCAGTATCCATGTGTCTGGAGCCACGGGTCATGGATGGAGATCCGCACCCTGTTCCCAACACCATTCCACAGTTTTCAAAATTCATGTAGCGGCATAGCTTCTTATAGTGTTCTGCCGTATATGGCATCACGTCATCGTTGCTGTCCCAGGCAGCAGTGATGAGCGCCGCTTTCAGGTGTTTTGCGGACAGCTTCATGGTATAACTGTAAAAACGGTCAATCACCATTTTCAGCTGTGCAGACATTCCAAAATAATAAATCGGTGTGACGAATACCACCATATCGCTTCCCAGCAGAGCATCCCGAATGATGCGGTTATCATCTCTGTGCACACATTCCCCGTTCATGCCGCAGTGATCGCAGCCGATGCAGGGGTGCATATCCATGTGCGCCACATGGAGAATTTCCACGTTATGACCAGTTTCTTTTGCGCCTTTGACAAATTGCTCCGCCAGCATATTGGACGAGCCTTTTTTATGGGGACTGCCTTCCAGTACAACAATTTTCATTTTTCCAAACACTCCTTTCATGATCGACGGCTGCTGCGCGCCTGCTGCATTTTGTAGCGAAGATAATCCAGGCGGTCCAGCTGTTTCTCCTTGAGATGAATCTCATCCAGCATACTGTCCCGGCGGCGGCTCAGGATCTCCAGACGCTCCTTACGGGTAGCCTCCCCCTCCAGCAAAAGCCGCATATACTCCTCTGTCTCCCGGCTGGAAAATCCTGCGTCGTGGAGAGTCATAATCATACTCAGCCGCTGGATATCCTCCTCGCCGTACTGCCAGTCTCCCATCACCTGCTTCACGGCGCCGCACAGGCCCCAGCTCTCATATTCCCTTAAAATCTCCACCGGAATCTTATAGCGCCGGCTGGCCTCGTCAATCGTCATCTTCATCACCTCAACACCTCTGAGTAACGCTTTTTTTCTATCAGAAATTCTTCTGAATTTCCGATAGAAAAAAATAAAAGCGCTCCCTCCTGGAACACTTTTATTGTAACCTGTTTTGTCTGTTATGTATAATACTTATCTTTTATCCCCAGAAATAGCTTTCAGGTATTGTGTGGTGAACTCGATGAAGGCGGAGGTGGCTCTGGAAAAAACGGAGTCCTTTTTCCAGACAAGGGCTGTCCGGGATTCCACTTCCGGGTACAGAGGGATGAAGCGCAGATTCCTGTAGCAGGCGTCCAGCTGGATGCAGAGCACCGCTTCCATGCCGTACTCCACCAGCATGGCCTCGTTATAGAGCAGGTTGCCCACCGCGGCGATCTCCAGCTGATCGTACATCTCTCCCAGCCAGTCAATCAGCTGCCCGTTAAATTCCCGGGAACCTGTAACCAGAGAAAGCCCCGCCAAATCCTCGGCCACGATGCGCTCCTTCTGGGCCAGCTTTGAGTCGCTGCGAACCAGGATGCCCCATCTCTCCTTCACGGGCATGGGGACAAAGGCATACTTCCGGATATCCACCGGCTCCCCCATGACCCCCAGATCCAACAGCCCTCGCTCGATATAATCCTGGACGTTGTCGGCATTCCCGCTGTGCAGCCTAAACTGCACCAGAGGATGTTTCTCCCGAAAGGCCACCATGGCTTTAGCCAGCTCCCGGGTGCTCAGAAATTCTCCGCTGCCGATGGCGATCTCCCCGGTGAGCTCCGCCTCCCGGTGAATAAACTCCCGCTTAGTCTTGTCCGCCAGGGAAAGTATCTCCTGGGCCCGGCGCTTCAGCAGCAGGCCGTCCTCCGTCAGGATGATGTTGTGGTTGCTGCGGATAAAGAGTTTCACGCCCAGCTCCTCCTCCAGCTGCATCATCTGCCGGGACAGGGCCGGCTGGCTCACATGGAGCATCTGCGCCGCCCTGGTCATATTCTCCTCCCTGGCAATGGCCAGAAAATAATTCAGTACCCGCAGTTCCATGGGCTCTCCCCCTTTCCGCCGGAGCTTCACCGGCGATTTACATTTTCTGTCTACCACTATACACAGGAATCGTCCCTCTGTCAATGAAGAACCCGCAGCGAATTAATCCCGAATATTTTTATATCTTTACAGGTAATTTCAAAAAAGTTATACTGTAAACAAAGAAATTATGAAAATTTTTTCGCAAAGAATCCGATAGCTCATCCAAAACATACGGCTGTGTTTTGCCCAGAGAAAGGAGGCTTACATGAAAAAAATCCGAAAGGTTTTGCCGCTGTCCATCTATGATATCTCCGGCATCGAACATTGGCTCACAGAGCAGGCCAAGGATGGCCTCTTTCCTGTCGCCATCCGCTCCTGGGTTACCTTCACCCCCACTGGGAAGCCGGGCACCCGGTTTCGGCTGGCGGCCAGGGAAAACGGGCGCGAGACGCCCCTGCTGGAGCAGCTGGAGGCCTGCCGGGAAGCGGGCTGGGCGTACGCCTTTTCTTTCCTGGATACTTATTTTCTCTTTTATACCGCCGACCCGGAAGCCCCGGAGTTATTTCCCGATTACGCCAGCCGCGGGATCTCCCTGGAGCTGCTGAACAAGCGTGACGCTGCCCTGCGGCGCAGAAAATGGATTCCCCGGATCATTTATTTGCTTCTTTTCCTGCTGCTGGTGTGGATGATCTTTTTCTATGAACGAAAATTTGACATCCAGCCGGACCGTTTTGCCCAGCTTCCGCTGGCCCTGTTATCTCTCTTTCATCCCGCCTTCCTGACATTTTTGCTCTGCTCCTTCCTGATCTGGCGAAGCGAACGGCGGGACCGCAAGGCGTTTCTCCGCCTTCGGAACGCCCTGGAACAGGGACTTCCCATCCCCTCCTCCCCCGGCCCCCGCAAAGCTGCTGCCTGGGAAATGGCGGCGGTGATCCTGCTGGGATGTGTGCTGGTATTTTTTCTTGTGGTGGAAAAATTTGACGTGTTAAGACTCTGGAACAGCGTTCCCCTGGAGCGCTTTCAC
This sequence comes from Candidatus Egerieimonas intestinavium, assembly GCA_018711815.1. Lineage (GTDB taxonomy): Bacteria > Bacillota > Clostridia > Lachnospirales > Lachnospiraceae > Egerieimonas > Egerieimonas intestinavium. Next base: position 2,351 of record DVHU01000087.1, on the reverse strand, counting down.
CGGCCCTACACCCAGCTTCAAGCCCTGGAGCAGGAGACGCTCCTCCCTGGGGAGGAATTCTTTGAAGAATACCTTCCTTACGATTACCGGGAAAATTTCGCCGACGTCCACCGCTCCCTGTTGGCTCTCAGCTGGTATTCCGTGACGCAAAAGGGATACAGCACTTCGGAGGATACAGAGGTTGGCGAAGCTTACCGCTACTCTCCCGGCCTGGATATGACGTATTTTCAGCTGCTGATTCCCGTCATGGCCCGCCCGGTGGCCCAGGCTCAGCTGGACGCCTACCGGCTGACAAATCTCCGGTGGAGTTATCAGGAGCTTCAGATTCCCGGTCTGGACTTCGCTATCCTGGCCACCGAGCCGGAGGGCAACTGGACCATGGCCGCCTTTGGGAAGGGCAGCCGGGCAGTGGTATACCGCTATGTGGGGGAGGCGCAGCTCGCAGATCACCTGGAGCTCCTATCCGCAGTAGTGCAGTAAAAAAGGCTGTTGCAATTAACAAATATCTCGCATATTTATGCAGTTTGTACGAATTCACCGAGCACATCCTGGAGACTACAGGCTCCAGGTGCGCGCAGGCTGAGTACAAATGCATAAATATGCGAGCATATCGAATAATGCAACAACCTTTTTTTACTCGTCCCAGTTGTGGTAAACGTACTGTACGTCGTCGTCATCCTCCAGAAGATCCAGGGTTCTCTGCAGGCTCTTGATGGCGGCCTCGTCGGTGAGCTCCACATAGTTCTGGGGGATCATGGTGATATCCGCCTCAGCCATGGGAATGTTCTCCTTCTCCAGGGCCTCACGCACAGCGGAGAAATCATCGGGGGCGGTCAACACCTCGTAGCTGTCCTCCTCCTCGGCGAAGTCCTCGGCGCCCGCGTCCAGAGCCACCATCATCAGATCGTCCGCCTCCATGGGACAATCCTCCTTGGGGATGATGATCTGGCCCTTCTCGTCAAACATGAAGGATACACATCCGGGGGTTCCCACGTTTCCGTTTCCCTTGGTGAAGGCGCTGCGCACATTGGCTGCGGTGCGGTTCTTATTGTCCGTCAGGGTCTTGACAATAATGGCGATTCCGTTGGGGCCGTATCCCTCATAGGTGATGTGCTCATAGCTGGAAGCATCCGCGGAGCCGGCAGCCTTCTTGATTCCTCTGGCAATGGTATCGTTGGGCATATTGTTGGCCTTAGCCTTGGCAATTACATCCCGCAGTTTGCTGTTGTTGGCCGGATCCGGGCCGCCCTCCTTGACAGCTACCACGATCTCACGGCCGATGATGGTAAAGATCTTTCCCTTGGCCGCGTCATTTTTTTCCTTCTTATGCTTAATATTGGCAAATTTAGAATGTCCTGACATCTGTTTTCCCTTCCTTCTCTTGTTTCTCTTGTAATTTTACTGCCCTGACTTTTTGTATAGTTTTATGTTCTACCGACAAAATCTGAAAGACGAAGCCTCTGGCCTCCACTTCCTTGTCCTCCTCCGTGGGGATATGTCCCAGAAGGGAGGTCAAGTAGCCGTTTAAGGTCTCGAATTCTTCGATGTCGGAGAAATCCGTCCCCAGCACCTCGCCCACCTGCTCCAGGGGGGTGAGGCCTCCCATGAGGATGCTGTTGTCGTGCTGCGGCTGGATGAAGAGATCATTCTCGTCATATTCATCCAGGATATCGCCCACGATCTCCTCCAGAATGTCCTCCATGGTCACAATTCCGGCCGTCTGGCCGTACTCATCTACCACCACCGCCATGTGGGCCTTCTTGCTCTGCATGGCCTTGAAAATATTGTCGATGCTCCGGGTCTCCGGGATAAATCCCACATTGCGGATAAGTCCCGGAATCTCCTTTAAGCGCCTGTCCCGGCAATGGTTCCGGGTCAGCTGGTACATGGCGTCCTTGATATGTATGATTCCCAAAATGTTGTCCATGTCGCCGCTGTAGACCGGGTAGCGGGAATTGCTTCCCTCCAGCATCACGTCCACCGCCTCCCCCAGGGTAATCTCCTGGTCAAAGGCTTCGATATTTTTCCGGTGAGTCATGATATCCTTGGCGTCCTTGTCGGAGAACTTCATGATATTTTGAATCATCTCCGCCTCGCTCTCCTGGATAACCCCCTGCTCGTGGGCCTCATCCACCAGATCAATGATCTCATCCTCGGTGACGTCGTCGCCGGTCTTGTGAGGATCCATGCCCAGCAGCCGCACCGTCAGGTTGGCAAGCCCCATGGTCACCTTCACCACCGGATGGAAGAGAACCATAAAAAAGCGGATGGGTCTCACCAGCCTGTAGGCGCTCCTCTTGGGATGATGGCCGCAGATCTTCTTGGGAACCAGAATCCCAAATACCAGCAGC
>DVHU01000086.1 GCA_018711815.1 Candidatus Egerieimonas intestinavium | reverse complement strand
TTTGTGCCCAGCCTGAGCACGAGCCGCAAATATGCCGGAAGCTTTGCTATTTCACGCGAGTGCGCGGCAAAAGTGTGCTTCTTGAAAGAAAATGGAATCGCGAGGGTGTGCGAAGCACACTTTTGTTCCATCTATATACTCTCCCACCGGCCGGAGGCGCCGCAGGGGAGTGTAAGTCCGGTGGCGGTGACGGGCAGGCCGATCTCCTGGGAATCCACCCGGCCGGAGAATTTCTTCAGCTCCGTGGAGATCAGGTAGGTGAGCACCGCGGGAGCCAGCCCGGTGGTGTAGGAGTTCACCAGGAAGAACAGGGGAGTGTCCGAGAGCAGCTGGGCGCATTTCTGGATAAACAGATGGATGGAATCCTCGATTTTCCAGATTTCTCCCTTGGGTCCCCGGCCATAGGAGGGCGGATCCATGATGATGCCGTCATAGTGGTTTCCCCGGCGGATTTCCCTCTCCACAAATTTCATGCAGTCATCCACCAGCCAGCGGATGGGAGCCTCCGAGAGACCGGAGGAGGCTGCGTTCTCCTTGGCCCAGGTGACCATGCCCTTGGAGGCGTCCACATGGGTGACGGAGGCCCCGGCGGCAGCGGCGGCCAGGGTGGCGCCGCCGGTGTAGGCGAAGAGATTTAACACCTTCACCGGCCGGTTGGCGCTGCGGATCTTCTCCCCGAACCAGTCCCAATTTACCGCCTGCTCCGGAAAGAGGCCCGTGTGCTTGAAGCTGAAGGGCTTCAGGTTAAAGGTCAGTTCCCGGTAATGGATAGACCACTGCTGGGGAAGGTCGAAGAACTCCCACTCGCCGCCGCCCTTCTTGCTGCGGTGATAGTGGCCGTTGGGATGTTTCCAGCCCTTCAGGGTTCTGGGGGTGTTCCAGATTACCTGGGGATCCGGGCGCACCAGCAGATAGTCCCCCCAGCGCTCCAGTTTCTCTCCCCCGGAGGTGTCCAGCACTTCATAATCCTTCCATTGATCAGCAATCCACATAATCTATTTCCTTTCCTGTGTTGGGTTTTTGCTTAAGGTCAAAATCTTCCCATCTAGTATAGCATAAAGGCACAAACAATGGAATCAGAAGATAAAAAACAGGGCAAAACCACAAAAATGCAGGATTGTATTGACAAACTTGCAAAAAATGCCTAATATTAACGGTAGACATCCCATTTTTGAATAAAATAAGACGGAGGAATTTATAATGAAGCCATATTGCGAGATGACAAGAGCAGAACTGGAGACCCTGAAGAAGGAGCTGGACGCCCAGTTCGACCAGGTGAAGGCCAAGGGCTTAAAGCTTGATATGTCCAGAGGAAAGCCCTCAAAGGAGCAGCTGGACTTAAGCCGCCCTATGCTGGACGTAATTAATTCCGACAGCGATTTAGACAGCGAGAACGGCCAGGACTGCCGCAACTATGGTATTCTGGACGGAATTCCTGAGGCCAAGCGCCTGATGGCAGAGATGTGCCAGGTATCCCCGGAGCAGGTGCTGATTTACGGAAATTCCAGCTTAAACCTCATGTTTGATACGGTATCCCGGGCTTACACCCACGGAATCTGCGGAAATACTCCCTGGTGCAAGCTGGATAAGGTGAAATTCCTCTGCCCGGTGCCCGGCTATGACCGCCACTTCGGCGTGACGGAGCACTTCGGCATTGAGATGATTCCGGTGCCCATGGACAGCCAGGGACCGGATATGAAGTTGGTAAAGGAGCTGGTGGAGAGCGATGACAGCGTCAAGGGAATCTGGTGCGTGCCCAAGTACGCCAATCCCTCCGGAATGTCCTACTCCGACCAGGTGGTGGAGGCGCTGGCATCCTTAAAGCCGGCAGCCGCCGACTTCCGGCTCTACTGGGACGACGCCTACACGGTTCACCATCTGTACGGGGAGGAGCGCCAGGATCAGGTGCTGGAAATTCTGGCTGCCTGTGAGAAGGCCGGAAATCCGGACATGGTATTTAAGTTTGCTTCCACCTCCAAGATCACCTTCCCAGGTTCCGGAGTGGCAGTGCTGGCCACCTCCAAGCGGAACCTGGAGGATGCCCTGAAGCATCTGAAATGGCAGACCATCGGTCACGACAAGATCAATCAGCTGCGCCACGTGCGGTTCTTCAAGGACTTGGAGGGCATTAAGCGCCACATGGAGAAGCACGCCGCCATCATGCGCCCCAAATTCGAGGCTGTGGAGCAGGTTTTGGAGGAGCAGCTGGGCGGCCTGGGCATCGGTTCCTGGACCACCCCCAACGGCGGATATTTCATTTCCTTTGACGCCCTGGAGGGCTGCGCCAAGGCCATCGTGGCCAGAGCCAAGGAGGCAGGAGTGGTGATGACCGGGGCGGGTGCCACCTGGCCTTACGGCAAGGATCCCAAGGACAGCAATATCCGCATTGCTCCCAGCTTCCCCACCCCGGAGGAGCTGGCTACCGCTGCCGAGATTTTCGTGCTCAGCGTGAAGCTGGTGAGTGTGGAGAAGTTCCTGGCCCTGGGCAAATAAGGATAAAAAAGAATAGGATAACTTTACAGGCAAGACTGCCGCGGCGGAGGGGAAAACCTTGAGGCCGGGGCAGTTTTCCTTTGCCTTGAGAAATGTTTTCGCCTATAATAAGGTTAGAAAAATAGTTGAGGGGGGATACAGGTGATCAAGAAAGTTTTGGTGGGGATTATGGTTCTGCTCCTGGTGGCCCTGGCGGCGGTGGGCGTGCTGCTGGTGGGAAAGCACAGGAAGAGCAGCGGCTATGAGGAGCAGCTGGCTCTGGGCAATAAATATCTGGAGGAGCTGGATTATGAAAATGCCCAACTCTGCTTTGAGAAGGCCATTGAGATTGACGAAAAGCGCTCTGCCGCCTACGTGAGTCTGTCGGTGGTTTATGTGCGGCAGAACCGCTATGAGGAAGCCATGCAGCTGCTGGATAAGGCGCAGGAGGCGGTGGGCAGCCAGGAGGCACGGAATAAGCTGCAAAGCCAGAGAGAGCAGGTTCAGCAGGAAGAGGCAGACTATCTGGAACAGCAAAGAAG
>DVHU01000085.1 GCA_018711815.1 Candidatus Egerieimonas intestinavium | reverse complement strand
CTGGAAAAATTGCATAAAAAAGGCGGGGAAATATTAGATAAAACCACAAAAACGATAATAATATAACGAGTTTTTTGGAAAAACATTGGAAAAGAATAAAAATAATGTAAAAAATATAGAAGCTTGCGGATGAAAAAAGAAAAACAAGTTGGTGGTTTGCGAAATAATGATAAAAATTTAACGAGTAAAAAATTATATAATTCACAAAAAATACCTGTAGTTTTTGTGAATTAATCATAAAACAAAAACACATTAACGAATAAATTGTTAGTAATAAACAATATATAATGGGTGAAAAAGGAGTAAAAATATATAAAATGCATAATTGACAGAAAAAAGAAGTTAGAATATGATTATGTAAAAGATATATACATAACTGCTGGCGCGGCAAATAAACTAGAGAAGGAGGAGAACCGGTGGAAGAAAAGAATATTTTGGAGATGAGGAAAATTCTGAAGATATTCCCCGGTGTCAAAGCTTTAGACGGAGTGGATTTTAACGTGCGATACGGAGAAGTCCATTGCCTGATCGGAGCCAATGGCGCGGGAAAATCCACATTGATGAAAATCCTTTCGGGAGCTTATGAAAAAGATGACGGAGAGATTTATTTCGATGGAAAGGTTTTGAAATCTCATGGGACCCAGAAGAGAAGAGATGAAGGGATTGCGGTTATTTATCAGGAATTGTCGCTGTTTAGCGACCTGACTGTGGGGGAAAATGTATACGTAAATAATTATCCCAGAAATTTTCTGGGCGGAGTTGACTGGAAAAAGGTGTATGAGAAGACCCAACGGCTGGCGGACGAGCTGAATATAAAAATCGACGCTAAGGCCAAGGTATCCTCCTTGAATGTGGGACAGCGGCAGCTGACGGAGATTATGAAGGCTCTGGCCTGCAACGCGAAGCTGATCGTGATGGATGAGCCCTCCTCCACCCTGTCCCAGTCGGAATTTGAGATTTTGGTGAAAGTCATTGGAGATCTGAAGGCCAAGGGGATTACTATCATCTACATTTCGCACCACCTGGAAGAGCTCTTTACGGTGGGAGACAGGATTACGGTGCTGAGAGACGGAAGATTTGTCATCTGTGAGGAAACAAAGAAGCTGAATGAAGATCGTCTGGTGGAATATATGACGGGGATTCAGATTTCTCAGATTATGAGCGAAGAGGCGGAAATACATAAAGTATCCTCGGATGTGGTTCTTGAGCTGGATCACATGAGCAATGATAAGGTTGAGGAGGTATCGCTGAAGCTTCACCGGGGAGAAATTTTGGGCTTGTACGGCTTGGTGGGAGCGGGGAGAACAGAAATTCTGCAGTCAATTTTTGGGATTACTCCTGTCCGCAGCGGGAAAATACGTATCCGGGGAAGAGAGGTGGAATTTAGGAGTATCCATGAGGCCATTGCCCAGGGGATAGGACTTGCGGCGGAGAGCAGGAAAACCCAGGGGCTGGTGCTTCCCTTAAGTGTCTGGGAAAACATGTGTATGGTATCGCTCAAATCCTTTAAAAGGGGAGGAAAGCTGTCCTACTCGGAGATGAACCGGGTCTGTGGTGAGTACGTGGAAAAACTAAAGGTGAAGACCCCCTCGATCTTTACGAGGACGGGCAACCTGTCCGGCGGGAATCAGCAGAAGGTGATTCTGGCTAAGTGGCTTCTGCAGGACTGCGATATCCTGCTGCTGGACGAACCGACCCAGGGGATTGATGTGGTCGCCAAGGAAGAGATCTACAAGCTGATCCGGGAGATGACCGCCGCGGGGAAAAGCGTAATCGTAGTTTCCTCGGAGCTGCAGGAGCTCCTGAGAGTTTGCGATAACATCCATGTGATGTACGACGGCAGACAGGTTATGGAAGTAAATAAAGTAAATTTTAATGCAGATCAGATTCTTCATGCATCTGTAGTTGGGAGGAGCGCATCGTGAAAGAAAAAGTATCATTTGGGCAAGTTTTAAAAAAATATAATCTGATTATCTTACTGGCTATTTTTATTGTGATATCGGCGGCGCTGTCCTCGAACTTCCTGACGATTAGCAACTTTCTGAATCTGCTGCAGCAGGCGTCTATTCCGGGGATCGTGGCCATCGGTATGACCTTGGTGATTCTTTTGGGCGGAATTGATCTCTCGGTGGGCTCGATTTTGGCCTTTTCCGGTATGATTGTCTCCCTCGTGGTGGAAAAGATGGGAGGAAGCGGTGTTTCCGTTGTTGTCGGAAGTCTTGCGGCTTTGGCGGTCAGCGGAATTTTGGGGCTGGTAAACGGCATTTTAATTTCCAGATTTCATCTGCCGGATTTTATTGCCTCCCTGGCCATGATGGAGGCAGCCAGAGGCGCGGCTCTGCTTGTTACCAGCGGGAATCCGGTATTCGGATTGGGCGAGACCTTCCATTTCCTGGGCGGAGGTTTTATAGGAGGAAAGGTGGCGGTCAGCGGTATATTCTGGATAGTTTTGACAGTAATCTTTGTCCTGCTGCTGAAATACAGCGTATTTGGGCGGAGCCTCTTTGCCATCGGAGGAAACCGCGAGGCGGCTATGCTCTCGGGCATTAAGACCAAAAAAAATTACGCCCTGACTTATGTGATCAGCAGCCTGCTGGCCGGATTTGCGGGAATCCTGACAGCGTCCTGGATGTCCACCGGGCAGCCCACGGCGGGAGACGGCTATGAGCTGGATGCGATCGCGGCCAGCGTAATTGGAGGGGCCAGCCTCAGCGGCGGCGTGGGTTCTATAGCGGGAACCTTTGGCGGAGTATTTCTGCTGCAGATTATTACCAATATATTTAATTTGGTGGGACTTCCTTCCTATTATCAAAGGATTGCCAAGGGAGCGATCATTGTGTTTGCCCTGCTGCTGAATCAGTTTGTGGCCAGGGAAAACGGGAGAAAGAGCAATAAAAAATAAAAATAAAGGAGTGTAAAGGTATGAAAAGAAGAAAAATGTTGGCAATGGTGATGGCGATGGCGCTGGCGGCGGGTACGCTGGCCGGATGTGGGGAAAAGACGGAGTCCGGAGGAGCGAAGACGGAAGAGAAGCAGGATGATTCCGCCGCCAAGGACGGGGAATTTACCATAGGATTCTCCAACTGTTCTCAGGACACCCCGTTTTTTGCCAATATGACTCCCATCATTGAGGATTACGCCAAGACGAAGGGGGTGAAGGTAGTATCCCTGAATGCGGACAACGATATTGTAAAGCAGAATAAAGACATTCAGGATCTTCTGTCCCAGGGGATCGACGCGCTGATTATCAACCCGGTAAATGAGGATGGCCCCTCTGCCGGCATCGAGGCTTGCAACAACGCGAATGTACCTGTCATCACCGTAGACAAGAATGTAAAGAAAGGGTATACGGCCTGGGTAGGAAGAGACAATGTGGAGATGGGCCGCCTGGTTGGCGAACGTCTGGTGGAGCTGCTGGGCGGCGAAAGCGCCCAGGGAACTATTCTGGAGATTCAAGGGACGGCGGGTTCTACTACAATGATGAATCGCCGGGATGGATTCCACGAGGCGATAGATAAGGTTCCCGGCTTAAAGATCGTACAGTCCTCCTACTGCGATTATGACCGCTCTAAGGCAATTCCTGCCACTCAGGACTTACTGCAGGCCAATAAGGATGTGGTAGCAATCTTTGGCCACAACGATGATATGGCTCTGGGGGCCGCACAGGTCTGCGGGGAGCAGGGCTTCAGTGATATCAAGGTCTGCGGTGTGGACGGCCTGATGGAGGCAGTTCTGCAGATTGAGAGCGGCAAGTATGCCTGCACCGCCTCCAACGATCCGGTGCTGATGGGGCAGACTGCGGTAGACACTGCGCTTAAAATACTCAACGGGGAAGAAGTAGAGGAATTTGTAGATGCGGGAACGGTGGTAATTGACGGAGAAAATGTAAAAGATTACGCCGATGAGACGCTGGATTTCGCGACTATGGTAAAATAGCCGTGGGAAAGGCAGAAGGCTTATGGTTACAAAAAAATTATTTACGACCATTGATCAGCTTCAGGAAATACAGCGGTTGGCAGCTCACTGCCCGGACGATGTGGCTTTTCACAATGAGGACAGCACTGTGGTGATCGACGCCAAAAGCTATATTGGAATGTACGCCCTGAACTTTAAAGAGCCAGTACTGCTGATCAGTGAAAACAAGGAATTTCACAAGAAAATTGAAAAGATTGGAGAAACCGTAAGGTGAATGAAAATCCCTCCGGGCAAAGACAAAAAGTCTCTGCTCTCGGAGGGGTTTTGTTTTTCTCTATAAAATGAAACTGTACATTTCCCGAGTCTTTTTGGTATAATAGGGAAAGCAAAAACTGGAGAGAAGAAAGATGAGCGGAAGTTTTACAGTCAGTACAGTGAAGGAAAATAATAAAAAAACAATACTTCAATATCTCTATAAGCAGAAAAAGGCCACGCCGCTGATGATTCACAAAGAAACCGGCTTGAGCCGTCCGACCATCGCCCAGATTTTGAAGGAGCTATTGCAGGAGGATGTTCTGCGGATTAACGGCTTGGCTGATTCCACGGGCGGACGCAAGGCGAATCTGTATGAATATTATGCGCTGAAAAAGGTAGCCATAGGCGTTGAGATTGTGGCGGACCATTTTGAGCTGGTGGCTGTTGATCTCTGCGGGGGGCTGCTGAAATATGAGAAGCGTTGGCTGAACTTTTCCATGGAGGACAGCTACCTGGATCAGGCTTGCCGCAGCATCCGGCAGTTCATTGATAGTCTTGAGCTGGATAAGGAGCGGATTCTGGGGGTGGGCATAGCCATTCAGGCGCTGATCTCCTCTGACGGCAGCCGCATTATCTATGGAAAGATTTTGGACTGCGACGGTCTGGATATCCGGGAGTTTTCAAAGCGGATTTCCTATCCCTGCAGATTTAACCATGACGCGGAGTCTGTGGCCAACGTGGAGTTGTGGAACGATCCGTCGCTGATCAACGCCATTTATTTTAATGTGCGGGATGATGTCAGCGGCGCTATGATTATTGACAGGAAATATTTTCAGGATGGCCCGTATAAAAGCGGTATTTTTGAACATATGACGATTGTGCCCAACGGCAGACCCTGCTACTGTGGGAAGAAGGGCTGCGTAAACGCCTACTGCTCCCTGCGGGGACTTCTGAAAAATCAGGAAGATATCCAGAGCTTTTTTAGAAAGCTGCGAGGCGGCTCCCAGACCTGCCAGAAACGGTGGATGAAATACCTGAAATACTGGGCGGTGGCCATTGATAACCTCCATATGACAATCAACAGTCATATTATCCTGGGCGGACTTCTGTCCAGATATCTTACGGAGGAGGATATCGCCTATCTTCACCAGCTGGTGCGGGAGGTATCGGCCTTCCCGGTGGAGGAGCGGTTTATTGAGGTGAGCAGATACGGCGATTTTCCTGCCTGTATAGGAGCGGCGCTCCCTTACGTGCAGGAATATCTGCGGGAGCAGATGGAGTGAGAGGGGGCTGTTGCAATTAACGAATATCGAATAGTGCAACACCCCCCCTCGCTTTTCATGATATAGGAAAGTTCTCACTTTCCTATATCATAAAAAGTGCTTCGCGCGGCGATGCGCACTCGCGTGAAAGGCAGATGTCAGCTAAAGCTGACCACGCTCGGCGCGGTAAAAGTGTGCTTCTTGAAAGAAAATGGAATCGCGAGGGTGTGCGAAGCACACTTTTGTTCTGGGATTTTCCCTGACAAGAATTTTAAGTATTTTTCCTAGGCGCGATGGCGCCTTTTTTTGTTGTAAAAAATTACCGATAAATCCTTTGGGATTCCTTGCGGTTTTTCCTTGCACTTTAGCCCAAAATGGGTTAGAATAGGAACATAAGTGGTAGAAAGTGGTGAATAGTGGTGGCAAATGGGGGGCATGTGGCAGAGCTCTCCGCCACTGAGAGTAGGGGGCCAGGGGAGACGGCCTCTCACGAAAGAAGGTGAAGCAGTTATGTTCATGGGTGAATACAGTCATACCATAGACGCCAAGGGAAGGCTGATCATTCCCGCCAAGTTCCGGGAGGAGCTGGGAGAGGAGTTCGTGCTGACCAAGGGGCTGGATGGATGCCTTTCTATTTATCCGATGAACGAGTGGACTGCTTTCGAAGAAAAACTGCGCGGACTGCCGCTTACCAACAAGAACGCCAGAACCTTTGCCCGCTTTTTCGTGGCAGGAGCGACTTCCTGCGAGCTGGACAAGCAGGGGAGAATACTTGTCCCGGCAACGCTTCGGGAATTCGCAGGGCTGGAAAAGGACGTGGTGCTCACGGGAAACCTGAACCGGGTGGAAGTGTGGAGCAAGGCAAAATGGGCGGAGAACAGCAACTATGATGACATGGATGCCATTGCAGAGGGTATGCAGGAGATGGGCATCGTCATCTGATGACGCATGGCCGCACGGAGGAATCGTATGGAATTTCATCATCGGTCAGTCCTTCTGGAGGAGACCATTGAGAATCTGAAGATAAAGCCGGAGGGAATCTACGTGGATGGAACCCTGGGCGGTGCGGGACATGCCAGTGAGATTTGCAGAGGATTATCTGCCACGGGGAGACTAATAGGAATAGACCAGGACGAGGATGCAATCGAGGCTGCTGGGGAGCGGCTGGCGGTGTTCGGGGAGCGGGTGACAATCATCCGGAGCAACTATTGCAACATGGTCCGGGAGTTAAATAACATAGGGGTTACCGCAGTGGACGGTATTTTGCTGGATCTGGGAGTGTCCTCATATCAGCTGGATACTGCGGAGCGGGGCTTCAGCTATCGGGAAGATGCCCCCCTGGATATGCGTATGGATCGAAGGGATACGCAGACAGCCGGGGACATCGTAAATACCTACAGTGAAGCAGAGCTTTACCGGGTAATTCGGGATTACGGGGAAGATCAATTTGCGAAAAATATTGCCAAGCATATCTGCAGGGCCAGGGAGAAGGCGCCCATCCGGACAACTGGGGAGTTAACGGAGATTATCAAGGCGGCCATTCCCATGAAGGTGCGGGCCACAGGAGGACATCCGGCTAAGAAAACCTTTCAGGCTATCCGCATTGAGCTCAATCGGGAGCTGGAGGTTTTGGAGCAATCCTTAGACGGTATGATCGATCTGCTGGCTCCGGGAGGAAGGCTGTGTGTGATCACCTTTCACTCTCTGGAGGACCGCATCGTCAAGACGATTTTTCGCAGAAATGAAAACCCATGTACCTGTCCGCCTGAATTTCCGGTCTGCGTATGCGGAAAAAAATCAAAGGGCAGGGTAGTAACAAGAAAACCCATTCTGCCGTCGGCACAGGAGATGGAGGAAAATCCCCGCTCCAAAAGTGCGAAGCTCAGAGTGTTTGAGCGGCGGTAAGAGACTTAGGGCATCGGAGGTGCGAAATGGCTAACGCTGCAAAGAGAAGGGCAGATTCAAGAACGGATCGTTACAGAGGGCAGCTGTATGTGGAAGAAGGCAACGCTGTCCGGAAACTGCAGGTGTTTCCCCAGGAGGAAGACCGGCAGGAAAAAAGGCAGGTTAGCCATATAGCACGGAAGAACAGGGCTAAGGCGCTGCGCATGAGCAGAGGATACGTCCTGTTTCTGGGACTGGTATCTGCTGCCGCCCTGGGAATGTGCGTAAACTTTCTCCAGCTGAAGGCAGTGCTCACCACCCAGAGTGAGACGGTGGCCTCTCTGGAGAGCCAGTTAAGCCAGCTGAAGGCGGAGAATGACGCCCTGTACAATACCACCCTTTCCTCCGTGGACATGGAGGAGGTTAAGAGTATTGCCATGAATCGGCTGGGCATGAGCGCTGCGGAGGAGGATCAGATCGTAACCTTCAGTTTATCCGGAAATAGCTATGTTCGTCAGTACGAGGACGTGCCCGGAGCAGAATAGGTGATAAAATTTGGGAAGAAAAAAGAGCAATGCTAGGTCTGCTGTGAGGAAGTCCTCACAGCAGAAATTAAATACGAAAATGAGGAAAAAGCTGGTAGGACTATTTGGCGTAGTCGTGCTGGCTTTAGTCGGTTTAGCCGTGCGTATCACATACATCAACGCCAGCTCCGGCGCCCAGTACTCCATGCAGGTGCTGAGCCAGCAGCAGCAGCAGTACGAGAGCCGGGTGCTGCCCTTTAAGCGGGGGCAGATCACCGACAGAAACGGAACCGTTCTGGCCTACAGTGAGAAGCTGTACAACGTAATCCTGGACTGTAAGGTAATCAATTCCGACGAGGATTACCGGGAGCCCACGGTGAATGCGGCAGCCAGCCTTCTGGGAATTGCGCCGGAGGAAATTACTTCTAAGCTGGATAATCCCGAGACGGAGGCCAGCCAGTATATCATCCTGAAAAAAGGTGTCTCCATCACGGACAAAAAGGCCTTTGAGGACTACACCAATATGGAGGATGAGGAGTACCAGAATCTGGACGATGAGCAGAAAAAGCAGGAGGCTGCCGTCCGCAACGACATTAAGGGAATCTGGTTTGAGGAGACCTACACCAGAAACTATCCCCTAAATTCCGTGGCCAGCGACGTGATTGGCTTTACCAACGCCGGAAATGTGGCGGATTACGGCATTGAGGGATATTATTCCGATATTTTAAATGGGGTGGACGGCCGTCAGTACGGCTATTTTAACTCCGACGCGGATGTGGAGCAGACCATCATCGAGCCGGTGAACGGCAAGAGCCTGGTGACCACCCTGGATGTAAATATCCAGCAGATTGTGGAAAAGCACATCAACAGATTTCTGGCCAACCTGAAGGGGGAGGAGGAGACTCCCTGGGATGAAACCACCCAGAGGCTGGGCGCCAAGAATGTGGGGGTAATTGTCCAGAATCCCCAGACCGGTGAGATCCTGGCCATGGCGGATTCCCGATCCTATGATCTGAATAACCCCAGAGATCTGAAAAATTATTATACCTCGGAGCAGATTCATGCCATGAGTCAGGAGGAGGAGATCGAGGCCCTCAACGATATCTGGAAAAACTACTGTGTCACCGACGCCTATGAGCCGGGTTCTACTACCAAGCCCATTACCATGGCGGGGGCCCTGGAGTCGGGGGTGGTCTACGACGGCGAGGAGTTTGTCTGCGACGGTTTCCAAGAGTATAACGGCACAGAGATATACTGCGATAATACCAGCGGACACGGAGTGGAGACCCTCCGGGACGCCATCAAACACTCCTGCAACGACACCCTGATGCAGGTGGCGGAGCGGATGGGCGCGGAGGATTTGGCCAAGACCCTGGAGGAATTTAACTTTGGTTTCAAGACGGGCATTGATCTGCCCGGGGAATCCTCGGGAATTACCCATGAAGTAGAAAACATGGGAGCTGTTGAGCTGGCGACCAGCTCCTTCGGCCAGACCTTCACCTGTACCATGATCCAGGAGATCTCCGCCATCAGCGCTCTGGTCAACGGCGGCTACTACTATAAGCCCCACGTGGTCAGCAAGATTTTGGATGAGAATGGCGCGGTGGTACAGAACATTGAGCCGGTGATGGAAAAGCAGGTGGTGTCGGAGGAGATCTCCGCCATCATGAGGGAGTATATGTCCTCTGTTTTGGAGCAGGGGGGTACCGGAACCAAGGCCAAGGTGGCAGGCTACACCATGGGCGGAAAGACCGGAACCGCGGAGAAATACCCCCGTTCCGATCACCGGTATCTGGTGTCCTACATCGGGTTTGCGCCCTTGGATGATCCCCAGATGGTGATCTATGTGGTTATCGACGAGCCCAACATGGGAAGCCAGGAGAACAGTAAGGCCCCGGCGGAGCTGGCGGGCCAGATCATGGAGGAGATTCTGCCCCAGATGAACCTTTACCCGGACGAGGGTAAGGAGCAGGAGCAGCAGCCGGATGCCTCCGCGGAGAGCGGAAACGGAGATACGGGAACGACCTCCGGAGGAAATGGAAACGGAAACACCGACGGAAATGCCGGCGATGAAACCCAGGGCAGCGGAAACTCCGACTCGGAGGACAGCCAGGAGGATCAGGGGACAGATGCCGCGGACGGTACGCTGACCAATCCCAATATTCCGGCGCCTCTGGAAGGCGGTCAGGACGGAAATGTTCTGGACAGCAAGTGGGGGTCCGACGGACTGACCAACGATGAGTCCAACCTGACCCTGCAGTAAATTGAGAGAATCCAGCAGGTATACCCCCGGGAAAACTGCCATACACTACAGTGATGACAGTTTCCCGGGGGTTTTTGTGCGCAGGAATAAGACGTATAATAAAAAGAAGGTTTTGGTAATTTTTTTGGCCTGTGCGGGGATGCTTCTGGGGCTGGCCGGTCGTCTCCTCTACCTGATGGTATACCGATCCGATTACTACGCCCAGAAGGCCGACGATCTGCATCAGCGGGAGAGGGATATCAAGGCGGCCCGGGGAAAGATCATTGACGCCAATGGCACGGTGCTGGCGGCCAACAAGACCGTCTGCACCATCTCGGTGATTCACAGCCAGATCACGGATCCGGAGGCGGTGGTGGATATGCTGGTGAAGGAATTGGGGATAACGGAGGAGACCGCCAGGAAGCGTGTGGAAAAGGTATCTTCCATAGAGCGGGTCAAAACCAATGTGGAGAAGGAAGTGGGAGACCGGATACGGGCCTACCATCTGGACGGGGTGAAGGTGGACGAGGATTTTCGCCGCTACTACCCCTACGGAAGCCTGGCCTCCAAGGTGTTGGGCTTCACCGGCGGGGATAACCAGGGGATTATCGGCTTGGAGGTCAAGTATGAGGAGGTGCTGGAGGGGATCAACGGAAAGATTCTCACCACCACCGATGCCCGGGGCGTGGAACTGGACGGGGTGGGGGAGAGCCGGGTGGAGCCCGTGGCCGGCTACAACCTGCATATCAGCCTGGACAGAAATATTCAGCTCTACGCCCAGCAGGAGGCCCTGCGGGTGATGGAGGAAAAACAGGCCCAGCGGGTATCCATCCTCCTGATGAATCCCCAGAACGGGGAGATTTACGCCTGCGTCAATGTGCCGGAATTTGATCTAAACGATCCCTTCACCCTGAATACCGGGGAGGATACCACAGGGCTTACGGAGAAGGAGAAACAGGATCTGCTGAACCAGATGTGGAGAAACCCCTGTATCAACGACACCTATGAGCCGGGTTCCACCTTCAAGATTATTACCATGTCCGCGGGACTGGAGGAGGGGGTGGTATCCCTGGGGGATACCTTCAACTGCGGGGGCTACCGGATCGTGGATGATCGGCGGATTCACTGCCACAAGCGGACGGGGCACGGGACGGAGACCTTCCTCCAGGGGGCGGAGAATTCCTGCAACCCGGTTTTCATCGACGTGGGCATGAGGCTGGGGGTGGACAATTATTATAAGTATTTCAAGCAGTTCGGCCTGCTGAATAAGACGGGCATTGACCTGCCCGGGGAGGCCTCCACCATCATGCATAAAAAAGAGGACATCGGAAATGTGGAGCTGGCCACCATTTCCTTCGGCCAATCCTTCCAGATCACGCCCATTCAGCTGGCCACCACCGTCAGCTCACTGATTAACGGCGGACGCCGGGTGACGCCCCATTTTGGCGTGGAGGTTCGGGACGACGACGGTACCCTCATCGAGACCCTGGAGTACGGGGACGTGGGGGGAGTGGTGTCGGAGGAAACCTCGGAGACTGTCCGCTATATTCTGGAGCACGTGGTGTCCGAGGGTTCCGGGAAAAATGCCGCCATCGAGGGCTATACCATCGGGGGCAAGACTGCCACCTCCCAGACTCTGCCCAGAAGCGCCAACCGGTATATTTCCTCCTTCATCGGCTTCGCCCCGGCGGAAAATCCCACGGTGCTGGGGCTGTGCGTCATCCACGATCCCCAGGGAGTTTACTATGGAGGAACCATCGCGGCCCCGGTTATCCGGCGGATTTTTGAAAATGTTCTCCCCTATCTGGGCATTGAGAAGGCGGAGACGCCCCAGGAGGATAAAACTGTTGATTAAACGGGGAAAAGGCTTTATACTTATTTAGAATAAACAAAAATACATACGAGGTGAGTTATGGATTTTAAAGTAGTAATACCTGTGCTGATTTCCTTTGCCATAAGTCTGGCCCTGGGGCCTGTGCTGATTCCCTTTCTGAGACGGCTGAAGGCCTCGCAGACAGAGCGGGAGGACGGGGTGAAATCCCATCTGAAGAAGGCGGGAACCCCTACCATGGGTGGAATCATTTTCCTGATCGCGGTGCTGGTGACGGCGCTGATCTATGTGAAGGATTATCCCAAGATCATTCCGATTCTGTTTCTGACCCTGGGCTTTGGGCTCATCGGTTTTCTGGATGACTATCTGAAGGTGGTGTTAAAGCGCTCCGACGGACTTCTGCCCTGGCAGAAGATGATCGGTCAGATTGCTGTCACCGGAATTTTCTGCCTTTACATGATCAAGTACACGGATGTGCCCCTGACCATCCTGGTTCCCTTCACCGGCGGGTATCTGCTGGATATCGGCTGGGTGGCGGTGCCCCTGCTGTTCGTGGCGGTGATCGGAACGGTCAACGGCGTCAACTTCACGGACGGCCTGGACGGCCTGGCTTCCAGCGTGACGATTATGGTAGCCACCTTCTTCACGGTGGTGGCTATCGGCACCGGCAGCGGCATCGAGCCCATCACCTGCGCGGTGGTGGGAGGTCTCATGGGCTTCCTGGTGTTCAACGTGTTCCCGGCCAAGGTGTTCATGGGAGACACCGGCTCCCTGGCCCTGGGCGGATTTGTGGCGGGCACGGCCTATATGCTGCAGATGCCGCTGTTCCTGCTGATTGTGGGACTGATCTATCTGGTGGAGGTGCTCTCTGTTATGATTCAGGTGACCTATTTCAAGGTAAGCCACGGGAAGCGTTTCTTCAAGATGGCGCCCATCCACCATCACTTTGAGCTGTGCGGCTGGTCGGAGACCCGGGTGGTGGCCGTATTTTCCATTACCACGGCCGTCCTCTGTATGATCGCCCTGCTGGGACTGTAAAAGGAGTATGCCATGAAATTAGAAGGAAAAAGAGTGCTGGTGTTCGGCACCGGCATCAGCGGAATCGGAGCGGCCGACCTCTTAAAGCGGGTGGGAGCCTCTGTGGTTCTCTATGATGGAAATGAGAAGTTAAATCCCCGGGAGATTTTGGACAAGCTGGCGGACAAGGACGGGGTTACGGTGATCCTGGGAGAGCTGAAAAAGGATGTCATTGCCTCCCTGGATCTGGCGGTGTTAAGCCCGGGAGTTCCCACGGACCTGCCCCTGGTCAAGGAGCTTAAGGCTGCGGGAATCCCCCTCTGGGGAGAGGTGGAGCTGGCCTACCAGATGGGTCAGGGCCGGGTGCTGGCCATCACCGGCACCAACGGAAAAACCACCACCACAGCCCTGCTGGGGCAGATCATGGGGGACTATCTGGAGAGTGTCTATGTGGTGGGAAATATCGGAACCCCCTACACCTCCGTGGCTCTGGAGATGAAGCCGGAGACGGTGACGGTGGCGGAGATCAGCAGCTTTCAGCTGGAGACCATAGAGGAGTTTCATCCCCAGGTCAGCGCCATCCTAAATATCACGGAGGACCACCTGAACCGCCATCACACCATGGAGGAGTATATCCGGGTGAAGGAGCGGATCACGGAAAATCAGACCCCGGAGGAGGTCTGCGTCCTCAATTACGAGGATGAGGTCTTAAGAAATTTTGGGGAGAGCCTCAGCTGCCGGCCCCTGTATTTTTCCAGCCTCCGGGAGCTTCCCCAGGGAATCTTCCTGCGGGGGGAGGAGTTCATCCTGCGCTGGGAAGGACAGGAGATTTCTCTGTTAAAGACGGGAGAGCAGCAGCTTTTGGGAGCTCACAACTATGAAAATATCATGGCGGCCATGGCCATGGCCTACTGCGCCGGGGTTCCGGCGCCCCAGATCAAGGAGAGCGTGTGCCGCTTCAAAGCTGTGGAGCACCGGATTGAGTTTGTGACGGAGAAAAACGGGGTGGCCTACTACAACGATTCCAAGGGTACAAACCCCGATGCGGCCATCAAGGGCATTCAGGCCATGAACCGGCCCACCTACCTCATCGGCGGCGGCTACGACAAGGAGTCCTCCTACACCGAGTGGATTCAGGCTTTTGGCGGCAAGGTCCGCCGGCTGGTGCTCATCGGCCAGACCCGGGAGAAGATAGCCGCGGAGGCCAGGAGGCTGGGCTTTACGGACATCACCCTGGCGGAGGATTTGCGGGAGGCCGTGGAAATCTGCGCCCGGGAGGCCAAGCCCGGGGAGGCGGTGCTCCTATCCCCGGCCTGCGCCAGCTGGGGACAGTTCGACAACTATGAGCAGAGGGGACGCAAGTTCAAAGAGTACGTGAGGGCCCTCTGAGAAGAAGCCGGGCCCTGGCCGGGCAGGGAATAGTTTCCCGCCGGAGCGCATATGCTGGTGTAAAAGGCGGCAGGGCGGTGGCGTATGAGAGAAGAGAAGAATAAGGACCGGAGACAGTTTGACTGGGTGCTGCTGTTTCTGGTCCTTTTTTTGGCGGTTTTTGGACTGGTTCTGCTCTACAGCACCAGCGCCTACAACGGACGGGTAAAGTTTCACGATCCCGCCTACTATTTTAAGAAGCAGCTATTTGCCACCCTGCTGGGATTGGCGGGACTGTATCTGGTCTCCCGGCTGGACTACCACTGGCTGGCAAAATTTTCTCCCGGGCTGTACCTGATGTCCCTGGGGCTGTCCCTGGCGGTGCTTTTCGTGGGGGAGGAGATTAACGGCTCCAAACGCTGGCTCTCCCTGGGGCCTTTGTCCTTTCAGCCGGCAGAGTTTGCCAAGGTGGCGGTGATCCTGCTGCTCTCCTGGTACGTGAGCCAGAGGGCCAGAAAAACCGTGGGCCTTCTTTTTATGGTAAAGGTGATGCTCCTGATTCTGCCCATCGTGGGTCTGGTGGGCACCAACAACCTGAGCACCGCCATCATCATCCTGGGCATCGGCGTGTTGACCATCTTCGTGTCCAACCCCAAGTATGTGCAGTTCGTGGGCATCGGCGGGGCGGGAATCGCCTTCGTGGCGGTGTTCTTGAGCCTGGAGAGCTACCGGCTGGAGCGGCTGGCCATCTGGAAAAACCCGGAGGCCTACGAGAAGGGGTTCCAGACGATCCAGGGGCTCTACGCCATTGGCAGCGGGGGGATCTTCGGCCGGGGGCTGGGCAGCAGTATGCAGAAGCTGGGTTTTGTGCCCGAGGCCCAGAATGACATGATTTTTTCCATCATCTGCGAGGAACTGGGACTCACCGGGGCGGTGCTGCTGATGCTGGTCTTCGGCCTTCTCCTCTGGCGGCTGATGGTGCTGGCCACCCACGCCCCGGATCTTCTGGGGAGCCTTATCTGCGGGGGGATCATGGGCCACATGGCCATGCAGGTGATCTTAAATATTGCGGTGGTGACCAACACCATCCCCAACACGGGAATCACCCTGCCCTTTGTGAGCTACGGGGGAACCTCCGTGCTCTTTCTGCTGGGGGAGATGGGCCTGGCCCTGTCGGTGAGCCGCCGGGAGAAGAGGTGAGCCGCGGGGAAAATTGTGCCGCTGGGGAAACCGTGGCCGCCGGGAGAATCGGCGCCCTATGGGCTTTTCGCACCCCTGACGCCCCTGGTGCATATAATGGTATATACGAGAACAGGTAGGGGTGCATGGCGTGGAAAAGATCAGGATAGAAGGAGGAATACCCCTGAATGGTGAGGTCCGCATACAGGGCTCCAAGAATACGGCGCTGCCGGTGATGGCGGCGGCTCTTCTGCACGAGGGAACCTGTGTCCTGGAGAATTGCCCCAGGATTGCGGATGTTTTTTGTATGGAAAAGATTCTCCAGGCCCTGGGGGCGGTCACCTGCTGGGAGGGACACCGGCTGATCCTGGACTGCAGCCATCTGACGGGGATCCGGGTGCCCGCAGGGTTCGCGGGACAGATGCGCTCTTCCATCATGCTGCTGGGAAGTATGCTGGGCAGGATGGGAGGCTTAAAAATCGCCTACCCCGGCGGCTGTACCATAGGCCGGCGGCCCATCAACTGGCACCTGCAGGTGATGAAGGAGATGGGAGCCTCTGTGACTGAGGATCAGGAGGGGCTGTATGCCTCCTGCGGCCGGCTGGAGGGGACCGCCCTGCGGCTGCCCTTCCCCAGTGTGGGCGCCACGGAAAACGCCCTGCTGGCCGCGGTTCGGGCCCGGGGGACTACGGTTATTTCCGGCTGCGCCCGGGAGCCGGAAATTCTGCACCTGTGTGATTTCCTTGCAGAACTGGGCGTGCCCCTGTGGGGAGCGGGAACCGGCTGTATCCGGGTGGAGGGGGGCGCCAGACTCAGGGATGCGGTATTTTCCATCCCTCCGGACAGGATCGTGGCGGGGACTTATCTCTATGCGGGGGCTGCCACCAGGGGCCGCGTAGATCTGCAGGAGGCGCCGGTGGAGGAGATGGGGGCAATTCTGGCGGCATATGAGAAAATGGGTGGACAATACAGCATAAGTAGTGGTACACTAAGAACGAATAGTGCCTTTCTCTGCCGTCCCATTCCCTGGGTGCGGACGGAGAGCTATCCGGGGTTTCCCACGGATATGCAGTCGGCGCTTTTAACTGTGCTGTGCACCGTTCCCGGGCGCAGCGTTATCTGTGAAACCATATTTGAGGACCGGTACAAGGTGGTGCCGGAGCTTTGGAAAATGGGCGCTGACATTTCTCTGACCGGCCGGAGAGCCTGCGTGAGAGGAGGGCCCCGGCTTGCGGGGACTGGCGTCACTGCCAGAGAGCTCAGGGGAGGAGCGGCGCTGGTGCTGGCCGGATTGGCGGCCGAGGGCGTCACCCAGCTGGAGGGCTGGCAGTTTGTGAAGAGAGGATATGAAGACCTTCTGGAGAACCTTCAGGCTCTGGGAGGCCGGATTTTTAAGGAACACGGGTGAGAGTATGCGGGTATCGCAGTATAAGAAAAAAATGGATAAAAAAACGCTGTATATCACCATTGGCTCCGTGGCCGGTGCCCTGCTCATCAGCGTTTTCATCTTTTTTATGACCTTCCGCGTGACTGAGGTAGAGGTGGTGGGGAATACCCGCTATACCGACAAGGAGGTGGAGAAAATGGCTCTGACCGGGCCGTTTTCCTTCAACTCCCTTCTGGTGGTATGGCAGAACGGACATCAGGAGGTGACGGATATTCCCTTTATCGAGTCCTTTGAGCTGGAGCGGATGAGCCGTCATAAGATCCGTATCCATGTGAGGGAGAAGCAGCCGGTGGGCTATGTGGAGGCCGACGGGCAGAAGCTTTACTTCGACAAGGACGGCCTGGTGGTGGAGACCGCCGTGGACAGCGGCAGCGACGCGGAGGTGGTAAGACCTGTTCAGGGGGAGAGCGACCCGGAGGAGGATACCGCCGAGTACCATGCGGCGGTGACGGACGTGCCCCTGGTGGAGGGGCTGGAGTTTGCCTCTGCGGTGGTGGGCGAGCAGCTGCAGGTGGAAAATGAGGAAATTTTCAACACCATCATGGGTATCACCCGAATGGTGGACAAGTTTGAAGTAATACCGGACAAGGTGGTTTTTGACGAGGAGTATAATGCCACCCTCTATTACGGGGACGTGCGGGTACTGCTGGGTCAGGATACCCTGCTGGAGGAGAAGGTTGCCCGGGTGGCGGCCATTCTGCCTAAGCTTGCGGAGGAATCCGGGGAGCTGCATCTGGAGGATTTTGAGTCCGGCACCACGCAGATTATTTTTGCCCGGGACAACGCCCCCACAGCCGAGGACGGCGGAAACCAGGTGGTGATTCCCGGTACCAACGATCTGGTAGGAAACGGCGAGGACTCCAGCGAAGACACAGAGGACGGCAATGTGGAAGGAAATGGATAATAAGCTTGAGAAAGGCTGAAGGATAAAGAAAATTTCTATTAAAATTCAAAAAAATAGTTGCGAACTCTAAGAAAAAAATATATGATATATCTATATGCAACTAATAGAGAAACCTGAATGAGATAGGGAAAAAGTACCCCGAGGGGAAATAAATAAGCGCGAAGCGCAAAAGGAGGAAGTACTTTGTTAGAGATTATGACGAATGAAACGGAATCCTCTGCAAAGATTATCGTAATCGGTGTAGGCGGAGCAGGCAATAATGCAGTCAACCGCATGGTGGAGGAGGCCATCGGTGGCGTAGAGTTCGTAGGGGTTAATACAGATAAGCAGGCGCTGACCCTGTGCAAGGCACCCACAGTTCTGCAGATCGGCGAGAAGCTGACCAAGGGACTGGGCGCCGGAGCCCAGCCTGAGGTGGGCGAGAAGGCTGCCGAGGAGAGCGCTGAAGATATTAAGCATTTGATCGAGGGAGCGGACATGGTGTTCGTTACCTGCGGTATGGGCGGCGGAACCGGAACCGGAGCTGCCCCGGTGGTGGCCGGACTGGCAAAGTCCATGGGCATCCTGACCGTAGGCGTTGTGACCAAGCCCTTCCGTTTTGAGGCAAAAACCCGGATGACCAACGCCCTGTCCGGAATTGACAAGTTAAAAGAAAATGTGGACACGCTGATTGTGATCCCCAACGATAAGCTGCTGGAGATCGTGGATCGCCGTACCACCATGCCGGAGGCCTTAAAGAAGGCTGACGAGGTTCTGCAGCAGGCCGTGCAGGGAATTACCGACCTGATCAACCTGCCCGCACTGATCAACCTGGACTTCGCGGATGTGAAGACCGTCATGATCGACAAGGGAATCGCCCACATCGGTATCGGAGAGGCCAAGGGCGACGACAAGGCTCTGGAGGCTGTTCAGCAGGCTGTGTCCAGCCCGCTGCTGGAGACCACCATCCAGGGTGCAAGCCACGTGATTATCAATATTTCCGGAGATATCTCCCTGCTGGATGCCAACGACGCCGCAAGCTACGTGCAGGAGCTGGCAGGCGACAACGCCAACATTATCTTTGGTGCTATGTATGATGACAGCATCACTGACACAGCCAGAATCACGGTGATCGCCACCGGTCTGGACGACGCCACCGCCAAGGTGGCCAGCGTCAGCGAGTCCGCCAAGAAGCGGGAGGCTGCCAAGGAGGCGCCCAAAAGCACCGGGAGTAACAATACGTTCTCTCAGGGATTTACCATGCCGACGTTCCAGATGCCCAAGGCGGCGGAGCCGACCAGCAGCGTTCCGAAGAAGGACATCCAGATTCCCGACTTCCTGAGAAACAGAAGATAACAATTTTAGAAGAGCAAGAAGGCCTATTCGCGTACAGCGGATAGGCCTTTTTTGGGTGCTGCAATTATCGAAGATCGCATAGTGCTCCCTCCAAAAAACTCTCTTTGATATAGAAGAGGGACTGGCGCCACTCACGAATGCGCCGGTCCCTCCCCTTGGCTTATATGGTTATCAAACTATTGGAAATGAGAGCAAAGTTATTTGTTTTCGTAAAAATCCTTCACCGCCTGGAAGAAAGCGTCGATATTTTCCAGGGGGGTCACCGGCGGTATGTCGCAGCCGGAGGAGATAACGAAGTTGGGATATTTGGAGCAGCGCTCCAGCAGCGCCAGGGTCTCCGCGCGCACCAGCTCCGGGGTGCCGTGGCGGAATACGCCGGCAGGATCAATATTGCCGATGATCAGCCGATCCCCGGGAACAGCCTTCAGACCATCCTCGATGTCGATGGCGTTGCCGAAGCTGTAGGCCTTGGCATCCACCTGGTTGACACTGTCAAAGAGCATGGTGATATTTCCGCAGTTGTGGTACATAACCAGGAAATGTTCGTCCTCCACGGCCTCGATGACCCGGCGCACATAGGGGGTGGAAAACTCGTCCATGAGGGTGGGCGATAAAAGGCCCGCGGCAGGCTCCGCCATAACCACTCCGTTGGCTCCGGCTTCCTTGAAGGCCTTCACGTAGGCGATCAGGAATTCCGTGGCCTTCTCCAGCACTGTCTCCACCATCTCCGGCTCCTCATAGCAGAGGATCATGATCTCGGTCATATCCAGCAGGCGGCCTGCCAGGGAGAAGGGGCCGATGATGCCAGCTAACAGAGGCCGGTCGGTGATCAGCTGGGAGGCCTCCCGGATGCCCTTTACGCACTCTCCGGTCCGGCCGGCGCCCACCGGGGGAACCTCCAGGGCCTCCGCCTCCTCTTCGTTATGGATGTAGGCCCCGTGAAGGGTGGGAACGTCGTCGGCGCTGTAGCGCACCGGGCAGCCGAAGGCTTCCGCCTCCACAGAGAGATCCATGAGGCTTACGGCGGCGCCGGTGTCGAAACGCTTTGCCACGGCCTCCATGCAGAGGGCCTGGAGATGTCCGTCTTTTACCAACTCTTCCACCGTGGTGCTGATCAGCTGTTTACCGGGAAAAGACAAAATGGGAATTGCCTTTTTCACCGGGGCAGTCAGATAATCGTTCAGCCATTGATTCATATTTATTTTCATATGGCAGTCTTCCTCCTGTTCCAAGTTTAAATGTAAAAAAGGTTTATGAGTTATTGTTAGTATAAGAGATTGCTCTGTGCATTTCTTTCAATTATTTCAGAATAATAGAAGAAAATTTGGAAAAACTGCGAGAAAAATCAACTGGAAGAGCAGAGAAAAGTCCTCTGTCTATCGGCGTATCCCATAGGAGCAGAGGGAAAATTCTCAAAGGGAAGATAGGGCTGCCGCCTAAAATGAATAAAAAAGTCCAAGAAAAGTACTAAAAATATGTGAAAAGAGACAAACAACGAAAAATCAAATTTGGTATAACTGTACTATCAGAAACACCTGGTAAATTTCAAACAGAAAGGGGGGAAACGCCATGTTTTTACGTGAGCTGGTAGAAAAGAACAGGGTTTGCTTTCATCAGAGCTTCTCAAGCTGGGAGGAGGCTGTGGCTGCTTCCTGTCAGCCGCTGCTGGATGACGGCTCCATAGGTCCGGAGTACGTGGATTCCGTGATCGCCTGCGTGAAGAAGTACGGTCCCTACATTGTATTTACGCCGAAGATCGCCATGCCTCACTCCCAGGAGGGGGCTGTGGGGG
>DVHU01000084.1 GCA_018711815.1 Candidatus Egerieimonas intestinavium | reverse complement strand
TAATTCTTCCTTACTTTACTGTTAGGTTTCGATTGTTCAAAACCAAGAATTTACTTGTTTAGAACTTTCGAGGAAATGTGTTTCACTGTTCAGTTATCAAGGTTCTTTGTTGTTGTCGTTTTTCGACAGCTCATATAGGTTATCACACCGTGCTGTCTTTGTCAAGAACTTTTTTCTTCTTTTTTGAAATTTCTTTCAGTGGAGAAGAAGTTCTCTCTCGCAGCAACTGTTATACCTTACCACAGTCATCTGCATCTTGTCAACAACTTTTTTTATTTTTTCTGACCGGCTTGTTGTCTCGCCGTCAGTGCTTACCTATACTACCATCTTCCTTTACATATGTCAACGACTTTTTCTACTTTTTTCCACTTTTTTCTCCACACTGGCGAATGGCTTCTGACACATTTTCCACATACACCAGGCGGATACCCGTAATTTTGGACACAGCGGGCGCACAGACCTTAGGTAAAATCACCGTTTCAAATCCCAGTTTTCTTGCCTCCAGCACCCTCTGCTCCGGCATGCTCACCGCTCTGACCTCGCCGCTTAAGCCCACCTCCCCGAAAGCAATGGTGCTGTCCGGAATCACAATATCCCGGAAGCTGGAAGCCACCGCCAGGACAATACCCAGATCAATGGCCGGCTCGTTCATGCGGATTCCTCCCGCAATATTTACGTAGGCGTCACAGGCAGACAGGTTTAAACCCGCCCGCTTTTCCAGAACCGCCATCAGCAAATTTACCCGGTTGCAGTCGGTACCTGCCGCCGTCCGCCGGGGAATCCCAAAATTGCTGTGGCATACCAAAGCCTGGATCTCCACAAGGATCGGACGGGTTCCTTCCATAGAGCAGGCCACCACAGAGCCCGAGGCTCCCTGGGGCTTTCCGTTAAGCATAAACTCCGAAGGATTTTTTACTTCCACCAGGCCCTCCGTTCGCATCTCAAACACACCGATCTCATTGGTGGAACCAAAACGATTCTTCACCCCTCGCAGGATGCGGTAGGAGGCATGACGGTCACCTTCAAAATACAAAACCGTATCCACCATATGCTCCAGAACCCGGGGACCTGCCACATTTCCATCCTTTGTCACATGGCCCACAATAAAAATAGAAACACCCATTCCCTTAGCAATCTGCATGAGCACTCCGGTAGCCTCCCGCACCTGGGAGACGCTTCCGGGGGCGGAGGATACTTCCTCCGCATACATGGTCTGGATAGAATCGATCACCGCAAACTCCGGCTTTTGCTTCTCCATTACATTTCGGATAGCGTCCAGATTTGTCTCGCAGAGCAGCTCCATGGTATCCGCAAAGGAACCGATTCTCTGGGCCCGCATCTTAATCTGCCGCAGAGATTCCTCGCCGGAAATATAGAGAACCCTCTTACCCTGGCCCGCCAAGCGCTGGCATACCTGCAGCAGTAGGGTGGATTTTCCAATTCCCGGATCTCCTCCCACTAATACCAGAGAGCCGGCAACGATTCCTCCCCCCAGTACCCTATCCAGCTCCTCAATGCCGGTGCGGGTTCTGCTGTCCTCCTCCATCTGAACCTGGGAGAGCTTCACCGGAGAGGTCTCCCACCGGCTTTTCTGAGCTCCTGCGCTCTCCTTGGGAGATACAATTTCCTCCGCAAAACTGTTCCAGGCCCTGCAGCCTGGGCACTGGCCCATCCACTTGGAGGATTCATATCCGCACTCCTGACAGAAAAAAACTGTTTTTTTACTTTTAGCCATGCGCTTTTTTGTTCCTTTCTCAATCAAACTGAAAAGGGCTGCTGCATTATTGGATATTCCCTAATTGCAACAGCCCTCTGGAAATTCTCTACTCGGTTTTACATCTTCTCAATCTTAACGTCAACCTTATCCGCCTTCTCCAGCTCTACACTGAAGGAAAGCTTGCCTCCCAGATTAGTCTTAATGCTTCCCACACTCACATCGTCAATGACAACCTTGTACTCCGTATCCTCTTCCATCTCCAACGTGATCTGGGCATCCTGATTTCCCTCCACCTGGAATACCATTCCGCCGTGGAGCAGCTTCAGTCCCGTAACCGTAGTCCCGGGAACAGACTCATAAACAAACAGGCCGTTCCTCTCCAGCTTCGTAATCTCCTTGAATGTCTTTACTTTATACAGGTCGCCTTCGTACTCAAAATCTGAAACCTTTTTCTTCTCGTCCAACTCGTAATTACCGAAACTGATTCCTCCATTGGCCTCTGTACGGATCAACTCTTCTACTACTGCCATATTGAATATCCTCCTGGTTGTCTATGGTACCTTATTTTTGAGATTTTCTCTTCTCAACGTGCCTTCATTATACCATGTCCTTCGTACATGATATACTTCGTGGTTATTATACCTTATTTTGTGCGAAAATTCTAGTCGCTCACAGAAAATTTTATTACTTTTTTTTGTATTCCCACGGACACGGTATCGCCCGCCTTTACCCGGCCTTCCAAAATCTCCTCCGCCAGGGCATCCTCAATTTTTGTCTGAATGGCCCGCTTCAGCGGCCGGGCTCCGTACTTGCTGTCGTATCCCTCCTCGGCCAGGTAATCCTTCACCGCCGGACTTACCTTCAGGGTAATGGCCATCTGCTCCTGGCATCTCTTTTGGAGTTCCTTCAGCAGAAGTCCCACAATCTGACGAATATGGCCGCGGTTCAGGGCATGGAAAACTAAAATTTCATCAATCCTGTTTAAAAATTCAGGCTTGAACATCCGGCGCACTTCATCCATAACACCGTTTTTCATAAATTCGTAATCCTTCTTCTCATCCTCCTGGGAGGAGAAGCCCAGCCGCTTGGGAGCCACTATGGCCTGGGCTCCGGCATTGGAGGTCATGATGATGCAGGTCTGCTTGAAATCCACCCGCCGTCCCTGGGAATCCGTGATGTGGCCGTCATCCAGCACCTGCAGCAGGATATTGAACACATCGGGGTGCGCTTTTTCAATCTCATCAAAGAGAATCACGCTGTAGGGATTTCTGCGCACCTTCTCGGAGAGCTGCCCCCCTTCGTCATAGCCCACATATCCCGGCGGAGATCCGATCAGCTTAGACACGCTGTGCTTCTCCATATACTCAGACATATCTACCCGAATCATAGCCGTCTCCGTGCCAAAAACCGCCTCAGCCAGAGCCTTGGAGAGCTCCGTCTTCCCCACGCCGGTGGGACCCAAAAACAGGAAAGAGCCTATGGGCCGCTTGGGATCCTTCAATCCCACCCGGCCGCGCTTGATGGCCCGGGCCACTGCGCTGACCGCCTCCTCCTGGCCGATCACCCGGTTGTGAAGGGTTTTCTCCAGGCGGGCCAGTCGCTTAGTCTCCTCCTCCGCCAGCCGCTGCACGGGTATCTTTGTCCACCCGGATACAATATCCGCCACTGTCTCCTCCGTAACCTGCAGCCGCTCTGTTTTGCACCTCTTCTCGTAACGGCTGCGCACCCGCTCCAGGCGCTTCTCCGCCTGGGCCTGCCGGGCCTGGATCTCCCTGGCCCTGGGCAAATCTGCCCCTTTGATGGCCTCCTCCTTTTCTCTCAGGAGGCCCTCCAGCTCCTGCTCGGCCTCCTCCAGCTGCTTCGGCCTCTCGTACCCGGCCAGCTGTATCTTGGAGGATGCCTCGTCAATAACGTCAATGGCCTTATCCGGCAGAAAGCGGTCATTGATATAACGGACCGACAGCTTCACCGCTGCCTCCACCGCTTCATCTGTGATGGTCACCCCGTGATGCTTTTCGTAGAAGGGGCGTACCCCCTTCAAAATCTCCACCGCTTCCTCCGGGGACGGCTCCTCCACAGTCACCGGCTGAAATCTTCTCTCCAAAGCCGCATCCTTTTCAATATACTTCCGGTATTCCTCCAGGGTAGTGGCGCCGATAAGCTGAATCTCCCCCCGGGACAGGGAGGGCTTCAGAATATTGGAGGCATCCAGGGCGCCCTCTGCCCCGCCGGCCCCGATAATGGTGTGCAGCTCGTCGATGAACAGCAGAACCCTCCGGTTCTCCATCACCTCCGCCACCACCTTCTTGATTCTTTCTTCAAACTCGCCCCGGTATTTGGAGCCAGCTACCATCCCCGACAAATCTAGTACCACTACCCGCTTATCTCGGATGGTCTCGGGTACCTCTCCGGAGGCGATGCGCTGGGCCAGACCTTCCACCACCGCTGTCTTTCCCACTCCCGGCTCGCCGATAAGGCAGGGATTGTTTTTGGTCCTCCGGCTGAGGATCTGAATCACCCGGGTGATCTCCTGTTCTCTGCCGATAACCGGATCCAGTTTTCCCTCCCGAGCCTGAGCTGTCAGATCCCGGCTGTACTGATCCAGGGTAGGCGTGGCTGTATTTACGGTCTGGGGCTGGATTTTTAACGCCCGGCCGCTCTGAATCTCCTCCCTGCTTACACTCTGCTCCTCCCCCATGGCCAGGAGCAGATCCAGATACATCTTCTGGATATTCACCCCCATGGTGTGCAGGAGCCTGGTGGCAATGCAGTCAGTCTCCTTCATCAGGGCGATCAGCATATGCTCCGTTCCGATGACGGTGGCCCGAAAATTCTCCGCCTCCTGTCCGCTCTGCTCCAGAAGTCTGCGGGCCCGGGGGGTATATCCCTGCCCGGACTCCATAAGAACGCCTCCCTTGGGCGCGATCAGCCGGTCAATCAGCGATAATACTCTCTCTTCTGTCACTCCGAAATCCGCCAGCACCATGCCGGCGGTTCCTTCCTTCTCTTTCAAAAGCCCCAGCAAAATATGCTCGGTTCCAATATAATTATGCTGGCAGGCGCGGGCTGTTTTTTCCGCCAGCGCCAGCGCGTTTTTTGCCTGGGCCGTATACTGTTCTCTCATAGATGCCCTCCCAATCTCTTATTTATATTCCTCGTAAATCTCATCAATGAGCTGATGAACCTCTTCTCTGGATATATTTTTGCAGCAACCCTTGGCCAGCAGAACCTTTAACTGCCCCTTCATCTCTTCCAGAGCCAGAAGCTTGTCCCCGTCAATGCGGATAACCGCTCCTCTTCTGCGGTCCATGGTGAGGATCCCCTCCTGCTGCAGCAGCGCGTACGCCTTATTGACTGTGTGCATGTTGATTCCCACGCCGCTGGCCAGCTGGCGCACGGAAGGCAGGGTGTCTCCCTCCTGTATCTGTGCTGTAGCAATTCCCAGGATAATCTGATTGCGAAGCTGCATATAAATAGCCTCGCTGCTCTCAAAATCCACGGTAAACATTTCTATCAGCATATTCACACCTTCCTTCTTTTGTGTTATACACATATTAGCACAGGAATCCGGGTAATGCAAGATGCAGCCTTTCCCCGGACACCAAAGAGATTTTTCCGGCAGCTTTCTCATTTTTTTCTAAGTAACACTTTTGCAAATTTTAAACTTGCGGATGCATGTGTTATAATAGCTCCCAGAAAAAAATGGTAGGATCATAGGGAGACCGACATATGGACATTCTGCTTCAGGCTGACAATTTAACCAAATATTACCGGGAGGGGGATTCGATGCTAAGAGCCTTAGACAGCGTAACGCTCACCGCCAGGCGGGGGGATTTTCTCACCTTCACCCGGCCAAAGGGCCCGGGAGCCGCCGCATTGTTCCGGATTTTAGCCGGACTGGAGCGCCCCTCCTCCGGGAAAATCCGACTCTGCCGCACGGAAATAACCGAGCTCTCCGGGGAGCAGCTTCCGGCCTTTCGCCGCCGTCATATGGGACTTCTGTTCCGGGAGTGCAGTCTCCTGCCCTGTCTGAATCTCCTGGAAAATATCCTCCTCCCCCTGTCTCTGGACAACCGTCAGCCTGACCTCCCGCTGCTTAAGCAGGCCTCCCGGCTGCTTAGGCTGGAGGATAAGCTCCATCTGTTTCCCTCCCAGGTCTCCCCGGTCCACTGTCAGCGAGCCGCCCTCCTGCGGGCCATAGCCGCAAAACCCAGCATCATTCTGGCCCACCAGCCGGAGGGCTGTCTGGCTTCCGAAGAGCGGCAGCCCTTTCTGGAGCTTCTGGAAATCGCTGGCCGGGAATTTTATCAGACAATCCTGATCACAAGAGAAGCTTAAAGGAGGAACGACTCATGCCCTACATCTCCCCGGATAAAATCCTTCTGCGCCATGCCGCCAAAAATCTGTTTGGATGCCACCTTTTAGGCCTCTTGCCTGCGGCGCTGTCAGCCTTTCTAACTGCCAGTCTGCTATTTGTTTTTCGCTTTCTTCTTTTTGAGGCCGGGGACTCCAGCTTTCCCGTTTCTCCTGCTCCATTGATTCTCCTGGCTCTTCTGACTCTGACCGCAGGCAGCCTCTTTTTGAAGCACTGCTTTTGCCGCCTGCTCCTGAGCAAAAAGCCTCTTTTAGCGCTCCTGCAGGCGCTGGGAGCTGATCGGAGGCAGCTCCGTTACCTGGCATCTCGCCTGATCCTGAGGGCTGCCGGCGCGGGGATTAGTTTGGGCGTCTTATCTGCCGGGGCAGGTGTTTTCCTTGTTTCCCGCAGCTTCGGCCCTCTTCTTCCCTGTCTGCTGTCTTCCCTTATTTTCTCCTCTCTGGCAGCTCTTCCCGGCTACGTTCTGGCTTTAAAAGCCGCCGATCCTTCTCCGAACATATAGCTGAAACTGCCAAACACCCGCAGAGCCGGAATTCCTGTTCCAAGCTCCGCGGGTGCCCTCTGCTTTTTCCTGATTAATTTCTATTCGTCAAAAAGCGGCGTAGAAAAATACCGCTCCGCCGTATCGGGAAGTACAGTCACCACCGTCTTCCCCGGCCCCAGCTTCCTGGCCAGCTGCAGGGCAGCCGCCACGTTTGTGCCGCTGGAAATACCGCACATGAGCCCTTCCTTGGCCGCCAGATCTCTGGCGGTCTGAATGGCCTCCTGATCGCTGACAATGTAAATATGCTGGTAAATATTCTGGTTTAAGATGGCCGGCACCAATCCGTCGCCGATGCCCATCTGCAGGTGGGTCCCCACAGTTCCCCCGGCCAGGATGGCGGCATTTTCCGGCTCCACAGCCCAAATTTCAATCTCCGGGTTAAGGGCTTTTAAAGTTTCCCCGATGCCGGTAATGGTTCCTCCGGTGCCGATGCCGGAACAGAAGCCGTCGATGGGACCGGCCACCTGCTCCAAAATCTCCAGTCCCGTATGGTGGCGATGCACCTGGGGGTTGGCCGGATTTTCAAACTGCTGGGGTACAAACACCCGGGAATCCTCCCGAGCCATGCGCAGAGCCGTCTGCAGACAGGCGTCAATACACTCCCCAATATTTCCCGCGTCGTGGATAAGGATCACCTCTGCCCCATAATGGCGCATGAGCTTCCTCCTCTCCTCGCTGACGGAATCCGGCATGATAATCCTGGTTTTATAGCCCTTCACCGCTCCCACCAGAGCCAGACCTATGCCCTGATTGCCGCTGGTGGGCTCTACAATAATCGTATCCGGGTGAATCAATCCCCGGCGCTCCGCATCCTCCAGCATATTCAGCGCCGTCCTGGTTTTGATGGAGCCGCCCACATTGAGTCCCTCAAACTTCACCAACACCCGGGCGCTGTCCTCCCCCACCATTCTTCCCAGCTGAATCATCGGGGTATGCCCCACTGCCTCTAAAACATTTTTATAAATCATCGCTCTTCTCCCTCACCCTTTTATTTTCCCAACATCTAAATATCCCGTTGGCCGCCAGCCCCAATAAAATCCCGATCACCGTGCCCGCCAGCACATCCGTGGGGAAATGCACGCCCACATAAAGCCGGGAAAGGGCAATGAGCGCCGCCAAAATCAGCAGCGGTACTCCATACCTTCTGGGCACCCACGGAAAAATTGCCGTGGCCGCGGCAAAGGAAGCCCCGGAATGGCCTGACGGGAAAGAGGCGTCCGCTGGCTTTGCCACCAGAATTTTCAATCCCTCGATCAGCTCGTAGGGCCGTGTGCGGTCCACCAGGTTCTTCAGGCAGAGATTGTTCACCACCAGCGACAAAATCAACGCCAGAGCCGACACAATTCCCACCCTTCTGGTCTTTTTAAAACACAAAAGAATCACCGTCAAAAGAATCCAGAAAATTCCCGCGTCCCCCAGATGGGTGATGGCCTTCATTACCGGATTTAACAGAGGATTTCTGATATTTTCCTGTATCCATAACAGGATATTTCCGTCTATCTGAAAAAATGTTTCCATGATTCCTCCTCGCTTTCATCAAATCCAGTATAACGGAATCCCGTTTATTTTACAAGAAATACCTTGCAAAGCTTTTGCTGTACTGGCCAGACAAACAAAAATCCCTCCCGGAGAGAGGGTGCCTTCTCCGGAAGGGATACAAAAATTGAAAGAGAACACGTTTAAATATGGTTTGCCACCTCAAAGGCGTCCCAGATGGCGTACATGATGTTGGATACTCTGCGGGCGTCCCCCAGCAGGTACAGCTCGGGAACCTCAAACTCCAGCTCTCTATAGAGAGTGTCCTCTTCCCGGTAGCCCACTGAGAGAATTACGCTGTCGCAGGGAATCTGGCGTACCCCTTCCCCGGTCTTGGCCGAGAGGAGTCCATCCCTGTAGCCGGTAACCTTGGCGTTAGCCACCACCTGGATCCCATGGTAGGGGATCAATCGCTCCAGCATCTCGCTGTTGGCATGGCACAGGGGGCCGTTGACTGCCAAAATCTTAGGAAGAGCCTCCACAATGGTCACCCGTTTTCCCTTCTGAGCCAGCCACAGGGCAGTCTCGCAGCCTACCAGGCCGCCGCCCACAATCACCGTGCTGTCCCCGCAGTCCTTTTCCCCCAGCAGCACCTGAGCCGCCGTGTAGACCTTCTCGTCATCCCCCAGGGAAAATACCTTGGGACGGGAGCCGGTGGCCACGATCACCGCGTCGTAATCCCCGCTGTCCACCAGCTTTTTATCCACCTCGGCGTTTAAGTAAACGGGCACCTGCAAAAGCTTCAGCTGATGCTCATACCATTTTACCAGGGCCAAATCATCCTCCTTAAATTTCGGCGCGCCTCCGGGCAGAAGATTACCGCCCAAGCGTCCGCTCTTTTCAAAAAGCTCCGGCTGATGCCCCCGGATAGCCAGAACTCTGGCGGCCTCGCAGCCCGCCACGCCGCCCCCGGCAATCAAAATCCGTTTTTTCCCGCAGGCGGGGTTGTAAGCCATGGCCCTCTCCCGGGCCGCCTGGGGATTGACCGCGCAGTTAATCATGGAGTACTCCTGAATCCGACCCATGCAGCCCTCCTGGCAGGAAATGCAGGGGCGGATTTCCTCCAGCCTTCCCGCCCGCAGCTTGTTGACATAATCTGGATCCGCCAGCAGGGGACGCCCCAGGCTCACCATATCGCAGACCCCCTGCTCCACGGCCTCCAGAGCCATATCCGGGTTATCCATCCTTCCGGCGCAGATCACCGGCACATCCACTGTCTCCTTCATCAGACGGCAGTAGGGGCGATAGAGTCCCTTCTCCTGGTACATGGGCGGATGGTTCCACCACCAGGAATCGTAAGTCCCCACGTCCGTGTCCAGGGCATCGTAGCCGTACTGCACCAGCAGCTTGGCGGCGGCAATTCCCTCCTTTGTGTCGCGGCCCTTCTCCTGAAATTCCTCTCCGGGCAGACCGCCCTCCCGCCAATCCTTGATAAAGCTCTTCACGCTGTAGCGCAGGGTCACAGGGAAATCCTCACCGCAGCGTCTCTTGATCTCCTCCAGGATCTCCCGGGCAAAGCGAAGGCGGTTTTCCAGGCAGCCGCCGTACGCATCCGTTCTCTGGTTAAACAGGGAGATGGCGAACTGATCGATGAGGTAGCCCTCATGCACCGCGTGAATCTGTACCCCGTCGAATCCTGCCCGCTTGGCATTGTAGGCCCCGTCTCCAAATTTTCGGACAATCGATTGAATTTCCTCCACGGTCAGTTCCCGGCAGATCTTATCCATCCACCGGTGGGGAATGGGTGAGGGTGCCACCGGCGGATATTCCCCCAGATTTGTGGGAATCGTTACTCTCCCGAAGCCTCCGGACATCTGAAGAAAAATCTTCGCCCCATAGGCGTGAACCCGCTCCGTCAGCTCCCGACCGGTGCGCACAAACTGTACGGGATTGTGCGTGGAACACGGGCAGTTGGGCATCCCGTGCTCCTCCACCTCATTGTCCACGAAGGTCACTCCGGTGACAATCAATCCTGTGCCTCCCTTGGCCCGTTCCGTATAATAGTCGATCCCCCGCTGATTAAATCCCCCTTCTGCATCCGCCAGCCCCAGCGGCCCCATGGGCGCCATGGCAAAGCGGTTTTTCACTGTGACTGAGCCGATCTTCACCGGGGTAAATAACGTTTTATATTTCATCTTGCCTCTTCCTTTCTCTAGGTATACAGCTGCCGGTAAATCCGGTTCATGGCAGCCCGCTTGTTGGCATACTGCTCATGCAGCTCCATCCGGGGCCGGAAGCAATCCACCTTTTCTCCCGCCCGCACTGCCCCAAAGGCCTCCTCCAGGGAGGGATACTCCCCCAAGCCCACCAGCGCCACCATCAGAGCTCCCAGGGCCGTGGATTCACTGTCCGACATACGGTACAGGGGAATCCCGTACACATCCGCCTGAAGCTGGTTAATAGCCGGACTCTTGGTGAGGCCGCCGCTGATGTAGGCCTGGCTGATCTTTGCGTAGCTGCCGAACAGACGGATATTATTCTGAATCTCCATGGCGATCCCTTCCAATAGTCCCTTTAAAAGCTCTGTTCTTCCGGTAGCCAGAGTGATCTCTCCCAGGTATGCCTTGGCTTCCGGGTTCCACTGGGGTGTACTGCGCCCCTGGAAATAGGGCAGCACCATGGCGCTGCTGATTTTTCCGTCCCAGTCTCTGAGCTCTTCATTGAGCTTCTCGTAATCCGGCTGATCCCAGTCATAGAAATTCCGGCAGTACCAGTCAAAGGCTGAACAGCAGGTCAGCACATTGGCCTCCACAATGTATTTGCCCGACACCGAGGAACAGTTGCAGATCAGATCAGGGGACAGATTTTCCGGCACTTCATCCAAGGCCGCCACCAGAAATCCCCCTGTGCCTGCCACCAGCGACAGATTTCCCTGGCAAAAGGCTCCCTGTCCCACGGCGGCGCACTGCTGATCCCCTCCGGCGCTGATCACAGGGATCCCCTGGGGAAGTCCTGTGCCCCGGGAAAAGGAGGCCTGCACTCTGCCGCAGCAGCTGCCGGGCTCCTGGATTTCGCACAGGAACTCTTCCTCCACGCCAAAAAGCTTAAGCAGTTCCTGATCCCACCTTCTCTCCCGCAAATTCATCAGATGGGAACGGCTGCCGTAGGTGGCGTCCGTGCGATACTCCCCGGTCATATGGTGCATCACATACTCGGGAATGTTCACCAGCTTATGAATTTTCCCCTGCAAATCTGGTCGGTTCCTTAAAATCCAGGCCATGCGGCTGCCGGAAAATACCGTATTGATTTTTGCTCCGCTCTTTTGAAACACCAGCTCATTGTAAGGCTCCAGCTCCGCGCAGATTTCTTTATTTCTCCTGTCCTGCCACATGATGGTGTTCATCAGGGGCTTCCCCTGTTTGTCCACCGGAAGAATAGCCGAGCGCTGGGCAGTTACTGCCACCGCGTCGATGGAAATACCCTTTTGTTTCGCCTCCTCAGCCACAGCGGAAGCTATAGTCTCCAAAGAATTGGTCCAATCCCTGGGATCCTGCTCAATGCGTCCATCGGGATATTTGTCCGGCTGATACTTCACTTGCTTTTCCCCCAGCCGTTTTCCTCTGGAATCAAAAAGAATTCCCCGCATGCTGGAGGTTCCAATATCGATCACGAATATATTCAACTGCTTACCCCCTTTATCTTTCTCTCTGCTATAACTATAACAGTTTAGAGAAGGATTGCCTGTTTCGGGGATATTTGCACATATGTGCGTTTAGCGCCGGTATACAAGGGATAATTCCATTCCCCTGCACACCGGCGC
Organism: Candidatus Egerieimonas intestinavium; assembly: GCA_018711815.1. Classification (GTDB taxonomy): domain Bacteria; phylum Bacillota; class Clostridia; order Lachnospirales; family Lachnospiraceae; genus Egerieimonas; species Egerieimonas intestinavium. The sequence continues at coordinate 2,886 of DVHU01000084.1, read as the reverse complement.
TGCCGTCTCTCCATCATTTTTCATTTTAAATAAAAGCTGTCACAAAAGCGCCATGGCTACGGTTCCCGCTGTCAGCAGCCCCAGCCCGGCCATGGCCCGGCCCTTTAATTTCTCCCCAAACACCAGGTAGGAGAAAGCCACCGTGACAAGCACACTCAGCTTGTCGATGGGCACCACCACGCTGGCCGGCCCCTCCTGCAGGGCCCGGTAGTAGCAAAGCCAGGAGGCTCCGGTGGCGATTCCGGAAAGGCAGATAAAAATCAGCTCCCGGCGGTCTATATTCTTCACTTCCCCCTGCTTTCCGGTGACAAACACCATTCCCCAGGCCATCACCAGCACCACCACTGTGCGGATAGCTGTTCCCAGGTTAGACTCCACACCGGAAATGCCCACCTTGCCCAGAATGGCCGTGAGGCTGGCAAAAATCGCCGAGCCCGCCGCATAGAGCATCCAGCTTCCCGTATTGCCCTTTTCCGCTCCCGCCACATCCTTCTTTTCAATCATGAGAAAGATTCCGGCGGTGATGGCCAGCACGGCAAAGGCTTTTGGGAGGCTTATGCCCTCCCCCAGGAAAATCAAAGCCAGCAGGATAGTCAGCACCGTACTGGACTTATCCACAGGAACTACCTTATTAATCTCTCCCGTCTGCAGCGCCCGAAAATAGCAAAGCCAGGAGGCCCCGGTGGCAGCCCCGGATAAAAGTAAAAACACCAGCGTCTTTCCGCCGATGGCGGAAAGCTGCTTCCCGGACCCCACAATCCAGACCATGCCCCAGGAAAACAGCAGCACCACGATGGTCCGCACCGCAGTGGCCACATTGGAGTCTGTCTTTCGTATTCCGCATTTTGCCAATATCGAAGTAAGTCCCGCGAAAAACGCGGAGCCCACCGCATAGAGAATCCACATGTTTATTTCCCCTTTTGCTGCAATTTCTGTTCCCCTTGAGTCCGGCTCAAACCTCAGTCAAAGGTTTACCTGGAGGAGAGCTCCTTCTCCAGTTCAAGAATACGCCTCTGGAGCGCTTCATTCTCCAGCTGCCGGGCATCCAAAATCGCCTGCTGTCTGGCCAGCTGAGCATCCCGCTCCTGCAGCTGAACATCTTTCTCCCGCAGCTGGTTCCCTTTTTCCTGCAGCTGAACATCTTTCTCCTGCAGCTGAACATCTTTCTCCCGTAGCTGGTTCCCTTTCTCCTGCAGCTGAACATCTTTCTCCCGTAGCTGTTCGTCCATCTCTCCCAGTTTTTTTCTCTTTTCCTGCAGCTGCTCGTCCTTCTGGGTTAATTGATCTAACTTCCGATCCAGCTCCTCCTGCATCTCATCAATCATGTACTGCACGGTATTTCTGTCCATTTCCCTCAGCTCCTCTGAAAACATCCTCATCACCTCTTCCAAATTTTGGCACATGGCATACACCTCCCGGTAAAGCGCCTCAAAATCCGGATACATTTCCAGCAAATCCACTATCGCCTCCGGCTCATCCATGCTTAAAAATACCAGCCAGGCGTCTAACCGATTCTTAATACCTTCATTGTGATAAGCTTTTTTAAAAATGTCAAGTGGGATAAAGCAAAATTCCTGCAAAAGATTTAATTCCAGCCCCGTGTCGGACTGCTGCCGAAAGAGATGTCGGTAACAGTCCGGAAACTTTCTGAATTCTGTGGGGCTCTTCTCAAATAAAACCACCGTATAGACAGGCTTAATCTCCCGATAACTGAACTCCTGCTTCCGTTCATCTCTTACCCGCTTATACTGCCGCAGCAGCAGGTCAGCAGAGTAGCAGGCGCTTCTCTGCCCTGGAAAGTGATAACCAATTTTCTGTACTTCTACATTGGCGATACTGCCGTCCGCCAACTCCACCACCATATCCATAATCAGCAGTGACTGTTCATCCGCCAGCCGTGTGTTGTCATTGGGCAGAACATGCAGAATACGAACCCCCTTCCCCAAAAGGAGCGACAGCAGCTCCTCCAGCCTGGCTGGGGCGTATTCCGGGTTCATGATCTCCTTAAAAAAGGAATCGTACAGAATTTTCACTCCCTTGGCTCCGGTGCACCAACTCAGAAACTCCTCCTGCTGCCCCTTTGTCCAGCCGCGGAAAAGGTGGCGAAGATTTTCCTTCTTCTCAATCTCCGCCAACACCTCCTCCCTCTCCCGAATCAGGGGAAAATAATCTTTTAATCCTTTTGCCATAGACAGATCCTCCTTTTCGTTTTCTTTCCATGAATAAATTGGTGGGTATTTGCTTCGACTGTGAAGCAAGAAAGTAAGATTTGTTAAATATAAAGCTGCGTTTACAGCTTATAGATTAAATTATATCAATTATTCTTTATCTTTACAAGTCTTTATCCCAGATAATCCCTCTGACAATTTGAGGTTCCGCAAGAAAATTCTTAGACAATTTAAGGTTAAGGCTAACGCAATCATTTCTCGAACAATTATCTGCATACTACTGACTGCGTGAGCCTCTCCTATAAGTATTAAATTTGCAAAGTTTGTATACAGATTGGCCTCTCCACCGCAGTATCCCATCCCGTATCCGATAGTTTGCCGTCTATTCCCATTTCAAATATCGCTACACTACCGTTTAATTTGTTACTCACATAGAAATAGTTTGCCTGTGTATCACAACAACAAGACCATGGCCAGTTACCCCCTGAAGGAATTCTTTCCACCAAAGTAAGACTCCCTTCCTTGTTTATAGAAAAGCTGGCGACTGTATCATTCCCTCGGTTACAAATATACAAAACCTTCCCCTTGGGATGGATACGAATATCCGATGGATGCGTACAATCAAAGAATTCTTTTTTATTTCTCCCATAAATTTCACTTTCAGGTACCGTGGCGATACATTGCTTCTGTACAAGCTCCAACGTTTCAGGATCATACC
>DVHU01000083.1 GCA_018711815.1 Candidatus Egerieimonas intestinavium | reverse complement strand
CGCCTGCATTCTGCTGACCTCTGTGTTTTCCAACGTCATGCGCCTAGGACCCTCCGCCACGTCCAGCACGATGTCCTTTGTAAACCAGATACAGGCAGCTGCGCATGCGGCAATGACAATCCCCCGCCACGTTTTTGCAGATGTTAAATCGTCCTTATTCAGACGGATCAGCCGTACAGAGACAAAGATGCAGACCCCCCATATTAGCAAAAGGTCACATGCCTCGTCCATCAATACAAGCGGCCCTGTCTTCGGTAAAATGATCCCTGTCACAACCAGCGCCAGAAAGGCAACACAGATAATCATATCCGACGAATGTACTTTCGACAATAATTTTTTCATAGCAGTATTCCTTTTCCTGATTTGGGTACGATAAAGTTTTATCGCCCTATTTTATAAACTTTATCTTTTCAAGGGCTATAAGTATATTATAGCATAGGATAGACAAAACGTTCCGGGAAAAACAAATAATAGATGTAAGAGGGCAAAGCCCATTCGCCGGAAGTTAGGGGACGATTTTACCGCTATACAGACAGCCCTATTCCGTGGTACAATCAAGCTACGCAAAACAGAAGGAGGAAGCTATGACAAAAGAGGAACTGGCGCTGGAGGTAATCCGGCGGTTGAAGGAGGAGTACCCGGACGCGGGATGCACTCTGGACTATGACCAGGCCTGGAAGCTGCTGGTGAGCGTGCGCCTGGCGGCCCAGTGCACGGACGCCCGGGTGAACGTGGTGGTGGAGAAGCTCTATGAAAAATATCCCACGGTGGAGGCCCTGGCAGAGGCCACCCCGGAAGAGATCGAGGCCATCGTAAAGCCCTGCGGTCTGGGCAAAAGCAAGGCCCGGGATATCAGCGGCTGCATGAAGATCCTGCGGGATCAGTACGGCGGCAAGGTGCCCAGGGATTTCGACGCCCTGCTGAAGCTGCCCGGAGTGGGAAGAAAGAGCGCCAACCTGATCATGGGGGACGTCTTTGGGGAGCCGGCCATCGTCACCGACACCCACTGTATCCGCCTGTGCAACAGGATTGGTTTGGTGGATCAGATCAAGGAGCCCAAGAAGGTGGAGATGGCTCTCTGGAAGATCATCCCGCCCCAGGAGGGCAGCGATTTCTGCCACCGGCTGGTATATCACGGGAGGGACGTCTGTACTGCCAGGACGAAGCCCTACTGCGACCGCTGCTGCCTGAAGGATATCTGCGGCCGCCACGGGGTAGAGTAGCTCTAGGGGCGCTCCAGGAGTTCCATAAATTCCCGGGCCGCCGGGGTTAAGGGCAGCTGGGGATTGTGTACCATCACCAGGTGACGGCAGGGAAGCTCCTCCTGCAGCTGCACGGAAAATAAGGACTCCTGCCTGGGCCGGCAGAAATCCGGCACAAAGGCGATGCCCAGGCCGATATTGGCCAGATCCAGGAGCAGATCGTTGCTGCCCAGCTCGATCTCCGGCACCAGATCCAGCTGGTGCTGCTGGAAGAGGGCGTGGAGGAATTCGCTGGTACTGCTCTTTCGATCCAGCATCAGCAGGGGATAGTGCAGCAGTTCCCTCAGAGATACGGGACGCTCAGCCAGCTGAGGGTAGAACTGGCGGCTGGCGATGAAGCTATCCCGGAAGGTATGGATTTCCTGCACATGGCTGCCGGTGCTCAGCTGGGAGTTGGGATAGTTGGTGACGATCAGATCTACCTGGCCATTTTCCAGCAGATCCACGCAGCGGGTGGAGGTCTGGTTGGTGACCTTGATGTGTACGCCCGGGTGGGCGTGGTGAAACTCACTTAAATACCGCACCAGGAAATACCGGCAGATGGTGTCGGAGGCGCCGATACGCAGCTGGCCGCCCCCCAGGGAGCTGGCCTCCAGAAGCTGGCTTTCCCCCCGCTTGATCAGGTTCATGGCCGGTTCCACGTGGCGCAGCAGGGTCTCTCCCTCGGGGGTCAGCTGCACCCGCTTGGTGCTGCGCACAAAGAGGCTGGTATTGAGCTTTTTCTCCAGAACCTTGATGGATTGGCTCACCGCCGACTGGGAGATAAACAGGTGCTTGGCTGCCTCAGAGAAGCTCAAGGAGGAGGCCACGTAATAGAAAACCTTGTACAGTTCATAATTAATATCCATAGGCGCCGCCTTCCTGGGCCGCCTCTTGCGGGGTGCCCACCTCAATAAGATTTCCGTCGGGGTCATAGAAGCGCAGCAGCTTTTTTCCCCAGGGAAGCTCGGTCAGAGGAGTCGCCAGCTGGAGGGGCTCCGGGTAAGCTTCCAGCCTTCGGGCGAAGGCTTCTATATCCGGCTCCTCAAAGTACAGCTCCGCCGCGTGATTTTTGGGAATCACCGGAGCCTTCAAAGTTTCCTCCCAGAGGGCTCTCTCCTGAAGAACCAGGCCCTCCGTCAGGATCACATTTTTGCCGCCGTCCAGGATCACCTGCAGGCCGAAGAGCTCCCGGTAAAAGGCGGCGGATTTTTCTGTGTCGCGGACAGCGATCAGTATATTTTTCAGTTTCATTTCTAAATCCCTCCTGTCTCAGGGAATATTCTCTCCAGATGATTATACCAAACCTTTCCTCCGGCAACAACCGGGAATGCGAGCGCTTTAAGGAAAGGCCAGAGAAGGTCTTTACCGTATTTTTCCTATTTTTAGAAAAAATTCAGGAATTGTTCAAAGAAATTTCGCCGGCGTATGGTAGAATGAAATTGTTTGTGGGGAGATCTGTACTCAGGGATTTTTATCATTATGGAGGAGAAGGGGAAAATGACCAACGAACAGTATTACGATATGAAGATGCCCTACCAGGACGCGCTGAATCTGCTTTTGGCCAGACTGGAGGTGCTGAACCATACCATGTATGACGACGGCACAGAGCGGCCTATACATAATATTCAGTCCAGGATCAAGGAGAAGCGCAGCATTGAGGAGAAGCTGGAGCGGATGGGACATACCGCCAGCGTAGCCTGCGCCAAGGACCATCTGCAGGACATCGCCGGGGTCCGGGTGATCTGCTATTTTGTCAAGGATGTGGATGATCTGGTGGATACCCTGAAAAATCAGAAGGATCTGATTCTGATCAAGGAGAAGGATTATATCCGCCATCCCAAGCCCAACGGTTACCGCAGCTACCATATGGTGGTGGGGGTTCCCGTCTGCTACTTAAACAGCATGGAATATTACCCGGTGGAAATCCAGATGCGCACCCTGAGCATGGATTTCTGGGCCAGCATGGAGCACCGGGTCTGCTATAAGCGGGAGCGGCCGGACAAGACGGTTTTGCAAAAAGAGCTGCTCTCCTACGGGGAGATCCTCCAGGAGATGGAGCAGAGCTTTGAAAAATACCACGAGACCAAGAGATAAATATATCTGTGGGATGGCATGCTTGCTTTTTTGTATTGTTTGTATTATAATTAATAATATAAAAAGGAGGTGATCCCATGCTGTTTCAACTGGATTTCGCCAGTGATGTTCCCATTTACCAACAGATACGCAATCAGATTGTGCTGGGGATTGCCCAGGGAGAACTTAAGGCCGGGGAGAAGCTGCCCACGGTCCGGGCCCTGGCCCAGGAGAGCGGAGTCAACGCCATGACCGTGAGCAAGGCCTACCAGCTGCTGAAGCAGGAGGGATACCTGCAGACGGACCGGAGAGCCGGGGCTGTGGTCACCATTCCCGGGGAGAGCTTTTCGGAGAGGGAAAGGGCGCAGAAACCGGACAGGGAAATGGCAGAGAAGCTGAGGCTGTGCCTGGCGGAGCTGAAGCTGGCGGGACTTAAGGAGGAAGAGATTCTAAAGCTCTGCCGGGAGATTTTAGCAGGAGAGGAGGGACAGCTATGGGAAACCTGATTTTGTGGCTGCTCTGCATATGGATTGTGCCGCTGATGTATGTGGTCCTGAGAAATGACACAAAGTTTAAGAAGAACCTGGCGGTGGGAGTGACTATCCCCTATGCGGGCCGCAGCGATCCTGAGGTGGTGAGGCTGCTGGAGCAGTTTAAGCGGCGGCTGAACTGGATCTGCCTGGCGCTGCTTCTGCTGGGGGCTCTCCTGTTGTTGGTCAAGGGCAGTGGGCTCTTTCTGCTGCTGCTTCTGACCTGGCTGGATCTGGTGATCGTGGTGCCGTACATTCCCTATGCCCTGTGCAACAAGGCCTTAAAAAAGCTCAAGGAGCAGCGGGGGTGGAAGGTCTCCGGGAGCCAGGAGACGGTGGTAAATTTCGCCGCGGCCCAGAGCGCGCCCAAGTGGCTGTCCCCGGTGTGGTTTGCCATACCACTGATCTTAAGCCTGCTGCCGGCAGTCTGGGACAGAGATTTTCTGCTGCTGTACGCCACTGACGGGATCAGCATTTTCTTTTGCTGGCTGGGCTACCGCTATCTGTACCGGAACCGGGCGGAGACGGTGGATGAGAATCTAAAGCTGACCCAGGCCCTCACCAGGATCAGACGTTATAACTGGGGAAAATGCTGGCTTCTCTGCTCCTGGGTATTGGTGGTGATGAGCCTGGGCATCTGGCTGACCATGGACTACTTCTGGCTGAGCATGGCGCTGATGGTGGTGGTGACGGCGGCCCTGGTTGGCCTGGCCATTCGGGTGGAATTTACCGTCCGCCGGCTGCAGGAGCAGCTGACCCGGGACAGCGGCAAGGACTTTTATGTGGACGAGGACGACAAGTGGATATGGGGGATTTTCTACTATAATCCCCATGACAGGAATCTGCTGATCAATGACCGGGTGGGACTGAACACCTCCTTTAATCTGGCCAAACGGTCCGGCCGGGTGATCATGGCCCTTTTGATCCTGATTTTGGCGGGGATGCCCTTTATGGGGGTCTGGATCATGCGGGAGGAGGCAGCGGCGGTGGAGCTGATTTTGGAGGATGAAGAGCTGGTGGGAAATCATCTCTACAGCCACTATGAGATCCCCCTGGAAGACATTCGGGAGGCGGAGCTTCTGGAGGAGCTGCCGGAGATCTCCAAGGTGTCAGGTACCAGCATGGACAATGTGAAAAAGGGGAATTTTAAGAGCCGGGAGCTGGGAAGGATGAAGGTCTGCCTGGATCCCCGGGAAAGCCCTTACCTGCTGCTGACCCTGGAGGACGGAAGTCTGTACCTGCTGGGCAGCAGCAGCCGGGAGGAGACCCTGCGGAGCTATGCGGCTGTGCAGGAGAGCTTAGCCGGATAGAATGGCGGATAGAAACGCACAAAGCCCTTGCGCATTTGGAAAATTAGATTTATAGTAGGAGTAGATTGTTTTCGGAGAGGAGAATAGACATGAAAGTAATTGCGACAGAGAAGGCCCCGGCGGCCATCGGACCTTATTCCCAGGCTATGGAGGTGGGAAATCTGGTATTCACCTCCGGGCAGATTCCCATCAACCCGGCGGACGGACAGCTGGTGGAGGGCGGCATTGCCCAGCAGGCGGAGCAGGTGATGAAGAACCTGGGCGAAGTGCTGAAGGCGGCAGGCTGCGGCTACGAGAACGCAGTGAAGACCACCTGCTTTTTGGCGGATATGGCTGATTTCGCGGCCTTCAATGAGGTGTACGGCAAGTATTTTACCGGAAAACCGGCCCGCTCCTGTGTGGCGGTAAAAACTCTGCCCAAGAACGTGCTCTGCGAGGTGGAGGTTATCGCGGAAAAATAATGGGAAATAATAAGTAAGACTAAATAATACCATAAGATATATTAATTTTACTTATAATATATCTTATGGTATTTTTGTATTAGAAACGTGTCCTATGAACTCAAGAAAGGAAGAGGAAGCCAATGAACAACGTGAAGCGTGTTTATGCGGAGAAGAAACCGGAGTTTGCGGTGCAGGCTAAGGAGCTGCGCCAGGAGATCAAGAGCTATCTGGGCATTGCCGGAGTTACCGGCGTGCGGGTGCTGATCCGTTACGATGTGGAGAATGTATCGGATCAGGTCTTTGAGCGGGCCTGCACCTGCGTATTCTCAGAGCCTCCGGTGGACAATTTATATAGAGAGATCTTTCCCGTGGCTGTGGATGCCCGGGTGTTTTCTGTGGAGTATCTGCCGGGACAGTTTGACCAGAGGGCAGATTCTGCCGTGCAGTGTATCCAGTTCTTGAAGGAGGATGAGGAGCCCATCATCCGCTCCGCCACCACCTACGTGATTGAGGGAGAGATTTCCGACGAGGAATTCGCGGCCATCAAGAATCACTGCATCAACCCGGTGGATTCCCGGGAGACGGGGCTGGAGAAGCCTGAGACGTTGGCGGTAAAATTTGAGGAGCCCGCGGATGTGCTGATCTTTGAGGGATTTTCCGTGATGCCGGAGGAGCAGCTGCAGGAGCTGTACGCTTCCCTGAATCTGGCCATGACCTTCAAGGACTTCCTTCATATTCAGAAATACTTTTCCCAGGTGGAGAAGAGGGATCCGTCCATGACGGAGATCCGCGTGCTGGATACCTACTGGTCAGACCACTGCCGTCACACTACCTTCTCCACGGAGCTGAAGGATGTGGAGTTCGGCCAGGGTTATTACCGGGAGCCCATGGAGGCCACCTACCACCAGTACCTGAACGACCGGGCCCAGATTTTCAAGGGCCGGGAGGATAAATTTGTCTGCCTGATGGATCTGGCGCTGATGGCCATGAGAAAGCTGAAGGCGGAGGGTAAGCTTCAGGATCAGGAGGAGTCCGATGAGATCAACGCCTGCAGCATCGTGGTGCCGGTGGAGATCGACGGAAAGGAAGAGGAGTGGCTGGTCAATTTCAAGAATGAGACCCACAACCACCCCACAGAGATAGAGCCCTTCGGAGGAGCCGCCACCTGTCTGGGCGGCGCCATCCGGGATCCCCTCTCCGGCCGTACCTACGTGTACCAGGCTATGCGGGTTACCGGAGCGGCAGACCCCACGGTTTCCGTGAAGGATACTTTGAAAGGTAAGCTGCCCCAGAGAAAGCTGGTGACGGGAGCGGCCCACGGCTACAGCTCCTACGGAAACCAGATCGGTCTGGCCACCGGCTACGTAAAGGAAATCTACCATCCCAACTACGTGGCTAAGCGCATGGAGATCGGCGCGGTCATGGGAGCAGCCCCCAGAAAAGCGGTGAAGCGTCTGACCTCAGATCCCGGGGATGTGATTATTCTGCTGGGAGGCCGTACCGGCCGCGACGGCATCGGCGGAGCCACCGGCTCCTCCAAGGTGCACACGGAGGCCTCCATCGAGGTCTGCGGCGCAGAGGTGCAGAAGGGAAATGCCCCCACGGAGCGGAAGCTGCAGAGACTCTTCCGCCGGCCGGAGGTCAGCAGCCTGATCAAAAAATGCAACGACTTTGGCGCCGGCGGCGTATCTGTGGCCATCGGAGAGCTGGCGGACGGCCTGCGGGTGAACCTGGACAAGGTGCCCAAGAAATACGCCGGCCTGGACGGAACGGAGATTGCCATCTCTGAGTCCCAGGAGCGGATGGCCGTGGTGGTGGCCCCGGAGGATGTGGAGCAGTTCATGGCCTACGCGGACCAGGAGAACCTGGAGTCCGTGGCGGTGGCCGTGGTGACCGAGGAGCCCCGGCTGGTGCTGGAGTGGAGAGGGAAGGAGATCGTCAATATCTCCAGAGCCTTCCTGGATACCAACGGCGCTCACCAGGAGACCTCCGTGGCTGTGGATATTCCCGATGAAAAGGATAAATATTTTGTGCGCCCGGAAATCGGCGACGTGAGAGAGAAGTGGCTGGAGACCTTAAGAGATTTAAACTGCTGTTCCCAGAAGGGACTGGTGGAGATGTTCGACGGCTCCATCGGCGCCGGCAGCGTGTTCATGCCCTACGGCGGAAAATATCAGCTGACAGAGACCCAGGCCATGGTGGCCAAGCTGCCGGTGCTGGAGGGAAAATGCGATACGGTGACCATGATGGCCTACGGTTTTGATCCCTATCTGTCCAGCTGGAGCCCCTACCACGGGGCAGTGTATGCGGTGCTGGAGTCCGTATCCAGGATCGTGGCCTCCGGCGGAGACTATCGGAAGATCCGCTTCACCTTCCAGGAATATTTCCGCAGGATGACGGAGGATCCCCACCGCTGGAGTCAGCCCTTTGCGGCTCTGCTGGGCGCCTACTCCGCGCAGCTGGGCTTCGGACTGCCCTCCATCGGCGGAAAGGACAGCATGTCCGGAACCTTTAATGATATTGACGTGCCCCCCACTCTGGTATCCTTCGCCGTGGATGTGGCCAAGCAGGGCCACATCATTACCCCGGAGCTTAAGCGAGCGGGAAGCAAGCTGGTGCTCCTTAGGATTGAAAAGGACGAGTACGATCTGCCTAAGTATGAGCAGGTGATGGATCAGTACGGGAAGTTCTTTGAGGATGTGAAGGCCGGAAGAATCATTTCTGCCTACGCCCTGGACGGCAAGGGACTGGCGGCGGCTGTCTCCAAGATGGCCTTCGGCAACGGTTTGGGCGTAAAGATCGAGCACAATGTGGATAAGAGAGACCTGTTTACCGCCGGTTTTGGAAATCTGGTGGCTGAGGTTCCCGACGGCCAGGTGGGACAGCTGTCCATTTCCTATACGGTCATCGGAGAGGTGCTCGCTCAGCCGGTATTTACCTACTGCGACATGGAGCTGCCCCATCAGGAGGCCCTGGAGGCCTGGAAGGGGACTCTGGAGAAGGTGTTTGCCACCAAGTCCGGCCAGAACAGCGTGACTGCGGCCGCTCCCCAGGTGGAGCCCGCCCAGGCAGGGGACTCCATTGCGGATGGGGTGTACAGAGCCGGAAGCGTCTACGTGTGCAAGCACAAGGTGGCTAAGCCCCGGGTGTTTATCCCCGTATTTCCGGGCACCAACTGCGAGTACGACAGCACCAAGGCCTTTGCGCGTGCGGGAGCCCAGGTGGAGGTGCAGGTGTTCAAAAACAAGAGCGCTCAGGACATTCACAGCTCCGTGGAGGCCTTTGAGAAGGCTATCAGCCAGGCGCAGATCATCATGTTCCCCGGCGGATTCTCCGCAGGAGACGAGCCCGAGGGTTCCGCCAAGTTCTTCGCCACCGCCTTCCAGAATGAGAAGATTAAGGAAGCTGTGACCAAGCTTCTTCAGGAGAGGGACGGACTGGCTCTGGGAATCTGCAACGGCTTCCAGGCGCTGATCAAGCTGGGCCTGGTGCCCTCCGGGGAGATCACCGGGCAGCGGGAGGATTCTCCCACCCTGACCTTCAACACCATCGGACGCCACATTTCCAAGATGGTGTACACCAAGGTGGTCAGCAACAAATCCCCCTGGCTGCAGCTGGCGGTGCCGGGACAGGTATATACTAACCCCGCCTCCCACGGGGAGGGACGCTTCGTGGCCAATGAGCAGTGGCTGAAGAAGCTTTTCGCCAACGGCCAGGTGGCTACCCAGTATGTGGATCTGGAGGGAAATCCCTGCGTGGACGAGGAGTGGAACGTGAACGGTTCCTACTGCGGCATCGAGGGTATCACCAGCCCCGACGGCCGGGTACTGGGCAAGATGGCCCACAGCGAGCGCCGGGGAGACGGCGTGGCCGTGAACATTTACGGCCAGCAGGATATGAAGATTTTTGAGTCTGGAGTGGAATATTTCAGATAAGATCCGATATGTTAAAGTGATAAGGAAATAAAAAGGAAGAGGCTGTTGCAATTAACGAATATCTCGCATATTTATGCAGTTTGTACGAATTTGCCGAGCACATCCTGGAGACTAAAGGCTCCAGGTGAGCGCAGGCTGAGTACAAATGCATAAATATGCGAGAATATCGAATAATGCAACAGCCTCGCCTTTTCTTATCTTCCGAAGAGTTCTTTGAAGGTTTTGTGCTGCTGTACCGCCTCGGTCAGCTCTGCCATCCGGGACACGTCCCCGATAAGGATGACGCCGCAGAGGCGCTTGTTGAAGAAGTAGTACTTTTCATACTGCTTTCTTCCCATATCTGCAAATTCCACAGTCTTGTAGACCACCTCCGGGCGCTTTCCGGCGTCGCCGATGGCGTACAGAGCGGTATTCATGCCGTGGAAGGTCAGGGCGGCGGGAACTGTGGTGTACTCCAGATCATCCCCGGCGGCGCAGGCTCCGGCGACCTTGCCCTCCTCCAGGGCCTGGGGCCAGATGGCGTAATTGATGCCCTCGTACTCGGCGCAGTCGCCGCAGGCAAATACGTGCTCCAGGGAAGTGCGCATGCGGCTGTCCACCACCACGCCCCGGTTTACGGAGAGTCCCATCTTCTGGGCCAGGGCTGTGTTGGCCCGGACTCCGGCGGAGACCACCACCAGCTGGGCGTCAAACACGGTGCCGTCGGAGAGCTTCACGCCGGTGACCGCGGATTCCCCTTCGATGGAGGCAATCTGCACTCCTGTGTGGATATTGATGCCGCAGTCCCGGCTGATCTCCGTCAAAAGCTGGCTGGCGGGCATATCCAGCTGGCGGCCCATGATCTGGGGAGCCAGCTCCAGAACCGTCACGGAGCAGCCGGATTTTTTCAGCTCCCAGGCAGCCTCCAGTCCCAGGACGCCGCCGCCGATGACCACCACATCCTTAACCGAGGGCAGCAGGGAGGCGATTTTCTCCGTGTCTGCCAGCCGGCGGATGGCGACCACCTGGGGCTTGTCAGCGCCGGGGATGGGCGGGATAAAGCACTCGGAGCCCAGGGCGTAGATAAGACGGGTGTACTTGCACTTGCTGCCGTCGGAGAGAATCACTTCCTTCTGGGCGGTGTCTACGTCCACCACTTCCCGGCCCAGCATCTGGTAAATGCGATTCTCCTCATACCAGGAGTCCTCCTCCACGGCGATCTGCTGGGGGGAGAGATCCGCGATCAGGGATTTGGTCAGCATGGGGCGGTTGTAGGTGGGGTAGGGCTCGTTGGAGATCATCAGCACGGAGCCGGTTTTATCCCGCTCCCGGATGGCCTTGGCCGCCGCCAGACCGGCGGCGCCGTTGCCCAGGATCACGTAAAATTCCTGGGAATCTCTGGAGAAGCCGCTGGATTCCTCATCCCAGGGGATGAAGTTCTCCTTGCCCACGCCGCAGACGGGACATATCTCCAGGGAGGCGTCGAAGATCTCCCCGCAGACCAGACATTTCACCAGCTTGCGGGCCCCGGTGGATTTCTTGGGATTCTCCTTCTCCAGCAGGGTACAGCCGAAGTTATAGCCGTAGTCGTAGGCGTCCTGAAGCTGTACCTGGCTGGGCTTAAAGCGCACGGTAAAGCCGTCCACCACCCGCATCCGCAGCTGGCGCAGACGCTCCAGGATGTGGGGAACGCCCTCACCGCTCCAGCCGTAGCTGCCGAAGGCGCTGGCCAGCTTGCCCCCGTGGGTTCCGGCGAAGATGGAGGTGGTCAGATCCCAGATGGGCTTTAGGGCCTCTCCCACGATGGTGGGCGTTCCCAGAAGGATACCGTCGGCAAAGCCCAGCTCCTCTAAAACCTTGGCCTGGTCGGCGGTGACCATGTCGTAGGTCCGCACATCCACGTCGCCGCTGTCCCGGATACCGGAGGCGATGCGCTCTGCCAGCTCACCGGTGTAGCCGTAGGCGCTGACATAGGGAATGATCACGGTTTTTCTGGGATTGGGGTTTACCACCGTGCACCAATCCTGGTAGGTGTCCAGCATAAAGGGGATACCCGTATCCAGCACAGGACCGTGGCCGGGACAGATCATGGAGAGATCCAGCCGGCGCACCCGCTCCAGGGCTTTTAGCATATAAGGCTTGAAGGGGCCGATGATGCAGTCAAAGTAATACTTGGTGGCCCGCATGTAGCCCTCCCGGTCGGTGACACGGCTTGCCAAGACCTCCGGGAAGGAGTAGTGGGAACCGAAGGAGTCGCAGGTTACCAGGATCTGCTCCTCCTCAATGTACGTGTACATGGTGTCCGGCCAGTGCAGGTTGGGCACCACCAGGAAACGCAGGGTCTTGTCCCCTATGCAGAGGGTCTGTCCGTCCCGCACCGGGATAGACACGAAGTCCCGGTTTACGATTTCCTTCAGAAATCCGGCGGCGCAGGCGGTGGACACCAGCTTGATGTGGGGATTCAGATCCAGGAGCCGCTCCACGCTGCCGGCGTGATCCGGCTCCGTGTGGCTGACCACCAGGTAGTCGATGGCGGCAATATCCGTGATTTCCTGAAGCTTTTCCAGGTAGTCGTCGAAATATTTAGCCTTGGCCGTTTCAAAGAGGATGGTTTTGTCCTGGGCCTTGAGCACATAGGAATTGTAGGTGGTTCCAAATTCCGTGTACATGATGATGTCAAAGACCCGCAGGTCGGGATCCTCAACCCCGACCCAGTAGAAATTTTCTCTGAGCTTTAAAGATTTCATAAACACCTGCTTTCTAACAGTTGCCTGTTGATGGCGAGTCAGCAGTAATCCTCCTGGCAATCCTTGCAGCGAGAGTCCAGGCTGCAGGAGAAGTGAAGGATGGTGTCCGGAACCCGGCTGCAGGTGGCCTTCTTATACCGCAGGGTATGGACCGCCGCCTTCTGGTTCTTGGGACAGGCTGATTCTTCGGTTTTCGTGTATTCCATTGCCGTCACTCCTTTACCTAGAGCATAGCACAGAAAGGAGAAAAACGGAAGAGGCCGATTTTTTAAGCAGTATGCCCGAAAAAACAGGGAATTATTGTCCAAACACAGATATTTAGTATAAAGATAAAAAATTTGTGAAAAAGGATATACTTTTTGACAAAAAAAAGGTATGATAGGACATGATAGACGAGACTCTTGGACAAACAAAAAAATAGAGGTGTAAATTAGGTTATGAAAGCAAAAAAACCTCTGTCACCTACTCGGCTGCTGGCAATAGGATTTGCTGTTGTCATTTTGGGAGGGGCATTGCTTCTTTGCCTGCCCTTTGCCACCCGGGAAGGGATGGAAATCAACTTTTGGGAGGCTCTGTTTACGGCTACCTCAGCCACCTGCGTGACAGGGCTGGTGGTGGTGGATACGTATCTGCAGTTTACGCTGTTCGGGCAGTTTGTAATCATGTGCCTGATACAGATCGGCGGTCTGGGCTTTGTGGCCGTGATCACGGCCTTTGTGATGGTCACCGGCAAGAGAATAGGACTGCAGGAGAGGGCGTACCTGATGGAATCAGTCAGCGCCACCCAGCTGGGCGGCGTGGTAAAGCTGCTGCGCTTTACGCTAGCCTTTACCTTCGCGGTGGAGGGCATCGGCGCCCTGCTGCTGATGATCCGCTTCTGTCCCCAGCTGGGGCTTGGCCGTGGGATCTGGTACGGGATCTTCCACTCGGTGTCGGCCTTCTGCAATGCGGGCTTTGACCTGATGGGCTTCCAGGGGCCCTATAATTCCCTGGTGGAATACCGGGCGGATCCTCTGGTAAACCTGGTGATCATGGGCCTGATCATTTTGGGCGGAGTGGGCTTTGTTGTGTGGAAGGATGTGGCTACCCACCATTATCATTTCCGGCGATATACCCTTCACGCCAAAGTGGTGCTGGTGATGACGGCGGTGCTTCTGGTGGGAGGAACCATAGGTTTCCTGATTGTGGAGAGGAATCATACCCTGGCGGGTATGAGCGCCGGAGAGCGGCTTCTGGCGGCCTCCTTTGAGGCGGTAACCCCCAGAACTGCGGGCTTTAACACCACGGATCTCAATGAGCTCAGCGAGGCGGGAGCCATCCTGACGGTTCTTCTGATGATGGTGGGAGCGGCTCCGGGTTCCACCGGCGGAGGAATGAAGGTTACCACCGTGGCGGTGATCCTCATGGCGGTGATCTCCGGTATCCGGCAGAGGGAGGATATCAATATTTTCCACCGGCGGTTGGGAGGAGACCAGATGCGCCGGGCTTTCGTCAGCGGTTCCCTCTACCTGCTGCTGGCTTCCGGTGGAATTTTTCTGATTTTAAGCCTGCAGGATATTTCTATCCGGGATGTGATTCTGGAAGTGTTTTCGGCCCTGAGCACCGTGGGGCTCTCCACGGGAATTACCAGAGAGCTGAACTTGATATCCAGGCTTGTATTGATTATACTGATGTATAGCGGAAGGGTGGGAGGCCTGGCTGTGCTGGCGGCAGTGGCGGCCAGAAGGACCCCCAAGGTGAAAAATCCCGAAGGAAAAATTATTATTGGGTGATAAAGGGAGGAAAAAACTATGCGTTCCATGTTGGTGATCGGATTGGGCAGGTTTGGCACCCATCTGGCCAAGAAGCTGGCTCAGCTGAACAATGAGGTTATGGTGATTGATCAGGATGAAGCGTCGGTGGAGAAGGTGGAGCCCTTCGTGACCCAGGCCCAGATCGGGGACTGCGCCGACGAGGAGGTGCTGCGGGCCCTGGGGGTAGGAAACTTTGACATCTGCTTCGTGTGCATCAGCGACAATTTCCAGTCTTCCCTGGAGATTACCTGCCTCCTGAAAGAGCTGGGGGCAAAATACGTGGTCTCTAAGGCGGACCGGGAGATACACGCCAAGTTCCTGCTGAAGGTGGGAGCTGACGCCATCGTCCACCCGGAACGGGATATGGCCCAGAGAACGGCGGCCCGGTACAGCGCCAAGAACGTGTTCAGCTACACGGAGCTGTCGGATGAGTACGCCATTTCCGAGGTAAAGACCCCGGGGAAATGGGTGGGCAAGAGTATCCGGGAGGTGAATGTGCGCTCGGCGCACGACGTGAATATCATAGGAGTAAAGAGGGGAAGCACGATTTTGCCCCTGACAGACCCGTCCTATATTTTCCAGGAGTCAGAACACCTGGTGGTGGCGGGAGAAAAAGACAATCTGCTGCGGGTTGCGGATATGGATTAAGCTTTTGGTTTGGAGGATAAAGTGATGAAGATTGTGGTAAAATTTGGAGGAAGCTCCCTGGCCAGTGCGGAGCAGTTTGAGAAGGTAGGCAAGATTATCCGGGAGAATGAGGACCGGGCCTACGTGGTGCCCTCTGCCCCGGGAAAGCGTTTTCCGGAGGACGTGAAGGTGACGGATATGCTGTACGGCTGCTATGCGGCTGCGGCCAGAAGAGACGCCATCGACCGTAAGCTGGAGGAGATCCGGGACCGCTACAATGGAATTATTGAGGGGCTGGGTCTGGAGCTGAGCCTTGAAAAGGAGTTTGAGGAAATTCGTCAGCGCTTCCTGGACCAGTGCGGGGAGGATTACGCCGCATCCCGGGGAGAGTATTTAAACGGTATTATCATGGCAAACTATCTGGGATATGAGTTTGTGGACGCGGCGGAGGTGATCCGCTTTGACGAAAACGGCGCTTTTGCGGAGGAGGAGACCTACGCGGCAGTGGCCAAGCGTCTGGAAAACTGCGAGCGCGCGGTTATTCCCGGATTTTACGGCGCCAAGCCCGACGGCAGCATCAAGACCTTCTCCCGGGGCGGCTCCGACATCACCGGCTCGATTGTGGCCCGGGCCATCGGGGCGGACCTGTATGAGAACTGGACGGACGTGTCCGGCTTCCTGGTGACGGATCCCCGGATCATCCCCAACCCGGAGGTGATCGACGTGATCACCTACAAGGAGCTGCGGGAGCTGTCCTACATGGGGGCCACCGTGCTCCACGAGGACGCCATCTTCCCCCTGCGCAAGGAGGGAATCCCCATCAATATCAGAAATACCAACGATCCCCGGGCCAAGGGTACCATGATCGTGGAGAGCACCTGCTCCCGTTCCAAATACACCATCACCGGAATCGCCGGAAAGAAAGGCTTTGCCTCTGTATACATTGACAAGGATATGATGAACTCCGAGATCGGCTTTGGGAGAAAGGTGCTGCAGGTTTTTGAGGACAACGGCATCTCCTTTGAGCATCTGCCCTCCGGCATTGACACCATGACTGTGCTGGTTCACGAGACCGAGTTCGCGGAGAAGGAGCAGCAGGTGCTGGCGGGACTGCATCGGGCGGTAAATCCCGATCACATTGAGCTGGACTCCGGCCTGGCCCTCATCGCTGTGGTGGGCCGCGGTATGCAGCGGACCCGGGGAACTGCCGGCAGGATCTTTTCCGCTCTGGCCCACGCCCATGTGAATGTGCGGATGATCGATCAGGGCTCCAGCGAGCTGAATATCATCATCGGCGTGGAGAACCGGGACTTTGAGACTGCCATCCAGGCCATCTACGATATTTTTGTCACCGCCCAGCTGTAGAAAAGAGATCCCGGATTTATTGAAATCTCCGGGAAAATATGGTAGGATATGGACAGAAAGGGGCTGCTGCGGCGGCCCCGCCAAAAGAAAAAATAAGGAGAGCCTGGAATGAAAAGAGTATTGCTGAAATTAAGCGGCGAGGCGCTGGCGGGAGAGAAGAAAACAGGATTTGACGAGGCCACTGTTCTGCGGGTAGCCCGGCAGGTAAAGACCCTGGTGGACGAGGGAATGGAGGTGGGCGTCGTTATCGGCGGCGGCAACTTCTGGAGAGGCAGGAGCAGCGAGAATATTGACCGGACGAAGGCGGACCAGATCGGTATGCTGGCCACGGTGATGAACTGTATCTATGTGTCAGAGATTTTCCGCTCCCAGGGCATGATGACTTCCGTTCTTACCCCCTTTGCCTGCGGATCCTTCACCAAGGATTTCTCCAAGGACCGGGCAAATAAATACTTTGCCCACGGCATGGTGGTATTCTTTGCCGGAGGAACAGGTCATCCCTACTTCTCCACCGACACCACCACAGTGCTGCGGGCCATCGAGATCGAGGCGGAGACCATTCTCCTGGCCAAGGCGGTGGACGGCGTGTACGACAGCGATCCCAAGAGCAACCCCGACGCAAGGAAATACGATGAGGTTCACATCCAGGAGGTTATTGATAAGAAGCTGGCAGTGGTGGATCTGACTGCCTCCATCATGTGTATGGAGAATAAGATGCCCATGCTGGTATTCGGGCTCAATGAGGAGAACAGCATTGTCAATGCTGCCCACGGAAAAATCACCGGTACGCGGGTGCTGGTATAAGGAGGAAATTATGGACGAGAGAATCGCAAAATACGAGGACAAAATGAACAAGACCCTGAAAAACCTGGACTCTGAGTTCGGAACCATCCGGGCGGGACGGGCCAACCCCCATGTGCTGGATCGGATTACCGTGGACTATTACGGATCCCCCACCCCCCTGCAGCAGGTGGCGAATATCTCTGTGCCCGAGGCCAGAATCATTCAGATTCAGCCCTGGGAGGCAAAGATGGTAAAGGAGATCGAGAAAGCCATCAATATGTCTGACCTGGGTATCAATCCCACCAACGACGGCAAGATGATCCGTCTGGTATTTCCTGAGCTCACTGAGGAGCGCAGAAAAGAGCTGGTGAAGGATGTAAAGAAGAAGGGCGAGGCCGCCAAGGTGGCTATCCGCAACATTCGCCGGGACGCCAACGATATGCTCAAGAAGCTGGGCAAGGGAGACGTTTCTGAGGACGAGATCAAGGATATGGAGGATGCCGTACAGAAGGTAACGGACAAGTTCATCAAGAAGGTGGACGAGGCCGTGGAGGTAAAATCCAAGGAGATTCTCACCGTCTAAAAAGCGGGGAGAGGCAATTCAAAAAGGAAGTGAGGGAGGCGTCGCTGCATGGGAAACCATGGGAGGGGCCTCTTTTTCCGACAAGAGAAAAGGGAGCCTGGAGCCGGGAAGCAAGCCCGGACAGGCCGGGTAGAGGAGTTACTATGCAGGTACCTGAGCATATTGCTATTATTTTGGACGGAAACGGCCGGTGGGCGAAAAAGAGAGGGATGCCCCGGGGCTACGGCCACATCAAGGGATGTGAAAACCTGGAAAAGATCTGCAACATCGCCAAGGATCTGGGGGTAAAATATCTGACGGTGTACGCCTTCTCCACCGAGAACTGGAAGCGCTCCCGGGAGGAAGTGGACGGATTGATGAACCTGTTCCGCAAATACCTGAAGCGCTGTATGAAGCAGGCCAAGAAGAATAATATGAAGGTGACGGTGATCGGAGATCCCACCCCCTTTGACCAGGATATCCGGGAGAGCATCACGCAGCTGGAGGAGTACTCCAAGGATTTTGATTCCATCCACTTTCAGATTGCCCTGAATTACGGGGCCCGGGATGAGCTGGTGCGGGCGGCCAACCGGATGGCAGCGGATATCCGGGCCGGCCGGGCGCCGGAAGAGATCACGGAAGAAGTTTTTGAGAGCTATCTGGATACTGCGGGAGTGCCGGATCCGGATCTGATGATCCGCACCAGCGGGGAGCTGCGTCTCTCCAATTTCCTCCTCTGGCAGCTGGCCTACACGGAGTTTTATTTTACCCCGGTGCCCTGGCCGGATTTTGGAAAAGAGGAATTAATCGCGGCCATTGAGAAATACAATGAAAGAGACCGGCGCTTCGGCGGTGTGAAGGAGGCGGGCTATGTTTAAGACGAGACTGATCAGCGGAATTGTCCTGGTGGCCCTGGCCCTGGTGACCATCATCAGCGGCGGAGAGATTCTTTTTGCCACCACCTGGCTGATCTCCGTCATCGGTATGCGGGAGTTGTACCGGGCCATGGGAGTTCACGGGGAAAAGACGGGAATTTTGGAGCTGACGGGTTATCTGGGAGTTACCCTATATTACGCCGCCCTCTATGGAGGAGAATTTTATCAGCTGGGGGCTCTGCTGGCGGCGCTGATCCTGCTGATGTGCGTTTACGTGTTCACTTATCCCAAGTACCAGGCAGGCCAGGTGATGGCGGCCATGTTCGGGATTTTCTATGTGGGCGTGATGCTCTCCTGCGTCTACCAGACCCGGGAGCTGCCGGGAGGCACCTGGCATGTGTGGCTGATCTTCCTCTGCTCCTGGGGCTGCGATACCTGCGCCTACTGCGCGGGAATGCTCTTCGGAAAGCACAAGATGGCCCCGGTACTCAGTCCCAAGAAATCCGTGGAGGGGGCAGTGGGCGGCGTCCTGGGAGCGGCCCTTCTGGGAGCGCTCTATGCTCTGGCAGCCAGCCATTTCGGCGATGTTCAGGCGTCCCCGGCCATGTATGCCCTGATCTGCGCGGCGGGGGCTCTGGTGTCCATGGTGGGAGATCTGGCAGCTTCAGCCATTAAGAGAAATCAGAATATCAAGGATTACGGAAAGCTGATTCCCGGTCACGGGGGAATCCTGGACCGGTTCGACAGTGTGATTTTTACCGCGCCTATTATTTATTTCCTGGCGGCTCTGCTGCTGGGAACAGTGTAGAAGGCAGAAGAACGGTATTTTCCGGCCGGACGAGAGGAGAAAGAGGATGAAACAGATAGCAATTTTGGGATCCACCGGTTCCATCGGAACCCAGACTCTGGATGTGGTGAGGGCGAATCCCGGGGAGCTTACGGTTACGGCCCTGTCCGCGGGCAGGCAGATTGATCTGCTGGAGAGGCAGATTCGGGAATTCCATCCCCGGCTGGCAGCCGTGTGGGAGGAGGAGAAGGCCCTGGAGCTCAGGGAGAGAATCCGGGATACGGACACCCGGGTGGTGTCCGGCATGGAGGGACTTTTGGAGCTGGCGGTGATGCCGGAGGCGGATATTCTAGTGACGGCCATCGTGGGCATGATCGGCATCCGCCCAACCATCGCGGCCATTGAGGCAGGCAAGGATATTGCCCTGGCCAACAAGGAGACCCTGGTGACGGCAGGCCATATTATCATGCCGCTGGCCCGGGAGCATCAAGTGAAGATCCTTCCGGTGGACAGCGAGCACTCCGCCATCTTCCAGTGTCTCCACGGGGACGACCGGCGGCAGCTGGCCAAACTGCTGATCACCGCCTCGGGGGGCCCTTTCCGGGGGAAAAAGACGAAAGATCTGGAAGCAGTGCAGGTGGAGGACGCCCTGAAGCATCCCAACTGGGCCATGGGGCAGAAGATCACCATAGACTCGGCCACCCTGGTGAATAAGGGACTGGAGGTGCTGGAGGCCCGGTGGCTCTTTGGTGTGGAGCTGGAGCAGATCCAGGTGGTGGTTCAGCCCAAGAGTATTATCCACTCTATGGTGGAGTTTACCGACGGGGCGGTGATCGCCCAGCTGGGAACCCCGGATATGAAGCTGCCCATCCAGTACGCCCTGTTTTACCCGGAGCGCAGGCCCCTGGGCGGCGACCGGCTGGATTTCGCCGCTTTAAAGGAGATTACCTTTGAGGATCCGGATATGGAGACCTTCCGGGGCTTGGCCATGGCCATAGAGGCTGGAAAAATAGGCGGCTCTATGCCCACGGCCTTCAATGCGGCCAACGAGCGGGCTGTGGCAAAATTCCTGAAAAAGGAGATCCGGTTCCTGGATATTTACGCGATAATTGAAGAAGCTATGAGAGAACACCGGGTAATTGAACATCCCACAGTGGAGCAGATCTTAGCGACGGAAGCAGAGACTTACGAGAGGATTGAAGGCAGGTGGTAAAATGGCAATACTCATAACCGTGCTTATCTTTGGCCTGATGGTGTTGGTCCACGAGCTGGGACATTTTCTGCTGGCCAAGAAGAACGGCATCGGCGTGGTGGAGTTCAGCATCGGCATGGGCCCCCGGCTTTTTTCCGTAGAGCGGGGCGGCACCAAGTATTCACTGAAAATCCTTCCTCTGGGCGGCTCCTGTGCCATGAAGGGAGAATTGGAGGACGTGGAAGGGGAAGACTCCTTCCAGAATAAGTCTGTGGGCAAGCGGATCGCAGTGGTGGTGGCAGGACCCATCTTTAACTTTTTCCTGGCCTTTGTGGGCGCGGTGATTCTGGTGAACGGCGTAGGTTTCGACGAGCCGGAGATTCTCCAGGTGACGGAAGGCTCCCCGGCCCAGGAGGCGGGCCTTGAGACAGGAGACGTGATCACCAGATACAACGGGAAGAAAATTTATCTGGGCAGGGATCTGGAGCTGCTGGAGTACCTCTACGGGGTGCCGGACACGGTGGAGCTGGAGATCCTCCGGGACGGAGAGAAGCAGGTGCTGACCTTCGCGCCCAATTCCGAGACCAGGTATATGCTGGGCTTCCACTACTATGAGACAGAGGAGCCGGCAGAGATCTCTTCGGTGGAATTGCATCAGCCTCTGTATGAGGCCGGGGTACAGCCCGGGGATGTAATCACCTCGGTCAATGGGGAGCCGGTCAGCTCCGGGGTGGAGCTGGGAGAGTACTTTGACGCGCATCCCATGGACGGGAGTCCCATGACCCTCACCTATGAGCGGCGGGGAACAGAGAAGGAGATCCAGGTGACGCCGGAGATGGCCAAGAGCACGGATCTGGGCTTTTTCTATAATTATTACCGGGAGAAGAGCAGCAATCCCCTGGAGGTGCTAAAATACAGCGCCCTGGAGGTGCGCTACAGCATCGTGAACGTGTACAATGGACTGAAGATGCTGGTTACCGGCCAGGCAGGGGTGGAAGATATGTCCGGCCCGGTGGGCATCGCCAACATGGTGGAGACCAACTACGAGGCGGCCAAATCCCAGGGAACCTTCATCACTTGGATGACCATGCTGAACCTGCTGATTCTTCTGTCCGCCAACCTGGGAATTGTAAATCTGCTGCCGATCCCGGGACTGGACGGCGGGCGGCTGCTGTTCCTGCTGGTGGAGCTGGTTCGGGGCAAGCGGGTGAAGGAGGAGACAGAAGGGGTCATCCATTTCGTGGGGATGATGCTGATGCTGGCCCTGGTACTCTACGTGACCTTCCACGATTTCACAAAATTTTTCTGACACAGCTTTAGGGCTGCCGCAGAGGAACCATTTTCCGGGATACCGGGGGGCCTGATGCGGCAGCCCTTTTGTCCTATTGGCGTTTGGCCCTTTGCCAGCAGTCGCGGGTATATTTTTCCCGGACTCGCATACAGTAGAATAACGGTTAGCAAGCGAGGAAGCAGATGGGAAAGATTCTTAGAATGATGCAGGAGAATTCACAGGAACGGGGGAAGCTGCAGATATCCGTTAATTCCACCGTCCGAAACCGCCCCATTGCCGGGGCCCGCATCGCTATCTCTTACACGGGAGACCCGGGAAATACCTTGGAGGAGCTGGTGACGGACGAGAGCGGCCAGACTCAGCAGGTGGAGCTGCCCACGCCGCCCCTGGAGTACAGCATGGAGCCCTCGGAATATCAGCCCTACGCGGAGTACACCCTGAGAATCACCCGGGAGGGCTATGAGCCGGTGGACATCACCGGAACCGAGGTCATGTCGGGCACCCTGGCCCTTCAGCCGGTGAGCATGGAGCCGGAGACCCCGGAGGAGAATTTTGATCGGATCGTCATTCCTGCCCACACCCTCTTTGGGGAATACCCGGAGAAAATCCCCGAGGATGAGATCAAGCCCGTGGATGAGAGCGGGGAAATTGTATTGAGTCGGGTGGTGGTGCCGGAGTTTGTGGTGGTTCACGACGGAACGCCTGATGATACCACCGCCCAGAATTATTACGTAAGATACCGGGATTACATTAAAAATGTGGCCAGCAGTGAGATTTATTCCACCTGGTCAGAGAACACCATCCGAGCCAATGTGCTGGCCATTATGTCCTTCACTCTGAACCGGGTCTACACAGAATGGTACAGGAACAAGGGATATGATTTCACCATCACCTCCTCCACGGCCTTCGACCACAAATGGATGCCCGGGAGAAATATTTTTGAAAATATTTCCAGGATCGTGGATGAGCTCTTCAGCAACTATCTGTCCCGGCCCAATGTGCGCCAGCCTATACTGACCCAGTACTGCGACGGGCAGCGGGTAAAATGTCCCCAGTGGATGAGCCAGTGGGGCAGCAAATATCTGGGGGATCAAGGGTATACGCCCATCGAGATTCTGCGGTATTATTACGGGGACAACATGTACATCAACACTGCCGAGGAGATAGCGGGCATACCGGCCTCCTGGCCCGGGGAAAATCTCGACATCGGTTCCAGCGGGGAGAAGGTGCGCCAGATGCAGGAGCAGCTGAACACCATTGCCGGCGCCTATCC